>CAMAVF010000430.1 GCA_945861445.1 Planctomicrobium piriforme
GGGGAGCCCTGTGCCATTTCGATCAAGAATGATCGCATCAGCGACGTCGTGCCGGCCTGGCCAAGTGGACCGCTGTCCGACTGGCCGTATGTGGCGCCGGGGCTGTTCGACCTGCAGATCAACGGGCACGGCGGCATCTGGTACAGTCATGCGGGACTGACGCGGGATCAGGTGTTGCTGACTCTGCAAGCCTACTTTGCCCACGGCGTCACGCGCATGTTTCCGACGCTGATCACGGCCAGTCACGAGGCTCTGGCGGCGGGATTTGCCGCGCTCCGGCAAGCGTGCGAGCAACACCGCTGGGCCAGCGACATGGTGCCCGGCTTTCATTTGGAAGGGCCCTACATCAGTGCCGAAGACGGTCCGCGCGGCGCACATCCTCTCGAACATGTCCGGCCCGCCGATTGGGATGAGTTTTCCCGACTGCAGGACATTGCCGGCGGCCGCATCAAGCTGGTCACCGTGGCTCCTGAATCGGACTCGGCAATCGACTTTATCAAGCGTGCCGTGGCGAATGGAATTACCATCGCGATAGGTCACACTGCCGCCACGCGAGAGCAACTTCAAGCTGCGGTCGATGCGGGCGCGACGTTAAGTACCCACCTGGGCAACGGATCGCATGGCACGATGCGCCGGCATCCGAATTACATCTGGGAGCAACTGGGCGAACCTCGGCTTTACGCCAGTATCATCACCGATGGACATCATTTGCCGGCGACGGTGGTCCAATCCATTGTGCGTACTAAGACTCCCTATCGCACGATTCTCACGTGCGACGCGTCGGGCCTCGCAGGATGCCCCCCCGGGAACTATGAGCTCGGTTCCGGACGTTTCGAACTGCTGCCGGATGGGCGGATCGTCGTCGCCGGCCAACAGCAGATCCTGGCCGGATCGAGCCTGGCGACCGATACGTGCGTCGCGGCTGTGATGCGGATGGCGGGCGCCTCATTGCGCGATGCGATCGACATGGCCTCGCGCACCCCCGCCCGATTGCTGAATCAACCGCAGTTCCGCCTGCAACGGGGTTCGCGCGCGGATCTCTTTCTGTTCCATCTGCCGCCAGCGGCAACGCGGCTGGAAGTCGTGGCCACATTCGCCCGTGGCGAACTGCGATTCGGCGAGTTGCCCAGACTCTGTACCGAACCGCTGGAGCCCGCGTGCGACTACGCGCACTCCAAGTGACAGGGCTATTGTCGGGTGTCCCTGCGGGACAAATTGTCCGTAACACATTGAGAGAGCCGGTGCTGCCACGATGTCGTCTGATCGACTGACTCCTGAGACTGTCCATCCGATTGATCCACGGGTCCGTATCGGCCACGTGCATCTGAAAGTCGCAGACCTGGAGAGGTCGCTGCGGTTTTACTGCGGAGTCCTGGGCTTTCGGCTGACGCAACGCTATGGCACGCAGGCGGCCTTCGTCGCCGCGGGAGACTATCACCACCATCTCGGCTTGAACACTTGGGAAAGCTTCGGCGGCAGCCCCCCGCCGGCTGGTTCGACGGGACTCTATCACACGGCAATCCTCTACCCCACCCGAGGCGCGCTGGCGGATGCCTTACGCAGGCTGTTGACGGCCGCCATCCCTCTGGATGGGGCCAGCGATCACGGGGTCAGCGAGGCGTTGTACCTGCGAGACCCCGACGATAACGGTGTTGAACTCTACTGGGATCGTCCCCCTGCGGAGTGGCCGCGGAATCCGGCCGGACAACTCGCCATGTACTCGCAGCAGCTCAATTTGAAGAGCCTGCTCGAGGAAACCGAGGTCGATTCGAGCGTATAAAGTCTTACGCCACGACGAATTCCGACAAGCTCGGGGAACCAAAACGGGGTTCCTGACGTCGATAGTCTGATCTCTTTCATTGTTGGTCGACCAGCGCTTCCTGTAACGTAGGGGCCGCAGGGTCTGCCTCTAGACCGTAAACTGCAACTCTGCGAACTGAGCACTGACAACTATTCCGCATACCACGAACACCCGATTCGGTCGATATATTCTGAGTTTGACCGTTGTCGACTGTTAGCAGCCTGTTGAAAAAGGTGTCTGGAACTCTCCGAACGTCGAAAAAACGGTCGATTCCGTGTGGTTGGCAAAGTTCCAGACACCTTTTTCAACAGGCCGTTATGTGACTTGCGGAATCTCCCTATCTCACGTGCCGCGTTAAGTGCCGAGTCGTGCAGGCGATCACAATCGTTGGAACTCGACTTCCGTAACAGGATTTTGCAATGCATCTGACGAATTGGCAAGATTTCCTCAAGTTCCTGCAGCCACGATTTCCGACCCTAGCCGTTCGTCAGGCACGGCGGAGGCTGCGAGGTTCGACAGCTGCTGTCGAAGCGTTGGAACTCCGCGTACTTCCGACTGTTAATGTCGTGTTCATGGATGCGAGCACTCCGCCGTTTTCCAACAGCGTTACCTACACGGTCGTATTTGACGACGATGTCAAGGGCGTGGATGCGACCGATTTCCAGGTCGTTACCTGCGGCAGCGTCACGTTTAATCCGACGACGATCGAGGTCGTCTCGGCCGACCCGACGCTCGTCGATGATACGACCTATCTGGTAACAATTCACGGCATATCGGGCACCGGCGACCTGCGGCTCGATTTGATCGATGACGATTCGATTTCCGATGAGCTGCTGGTCCCGCCCAACAATGTCCCCCTGGGGGGACTGGGACTCTTCAACGGCAGCTTCCAAGGTGAAACCTATCATGTGCTGGCGACTCGGCCCAAAGTGCTGACCATCGAGCGAATCCCTCCTCCCGGCGACCCATCCTACGCTACGAACGTCAACTTCCGGGTGACTTTCAGTGAGCCCGTTCAGGGAGTCAACGCGGATGATTTTCTGCTGGTGACGTCGGGTGGCCTGACCGTGGGAGACCCGATTGGCGTTAGCGGGAGTGCTGGCGTCTACACAGTGTCAATTACTGGCATTTCAGGAAATGGAACACTGGGACTCAACCTGGTGGACAACGACACCATTCACGATTTCGATGGCAATCCCCTGACAGGCTTGGATACCAATGTCGCCTTCGGACCTCCGCAAACGGTCAATGTCGGGGGCTCGGCGAAGTCGATCGCGACCGGAGATTTGAATGGCGATACTCTGGTCGATCTGGTCGCGGTGAATTCCAGTTCCGGGTTTTTGAGTGTGAAGCTGGGTAATGGCGACGGAACGTTTCAGCCGCCACAACTCTATCCGATTGCCGGTTCGCCTGGGGCTGTCGCCGTCCGGGATTTGGATGGAGACGGCAAACCCGATGTCGTGGTTCTCAACAGGTCGACGAACACGTTCGATATCTTCATTGGAAACGGCGACGGCTCACTGCAGGCACCCCAGGAGCTCAGTGCGGGTGTCAATCCTTCGGCGCTCGTCATCGAGACTGCCAACTTGAATGGTTATCCCGATCTGCTAATCACCAATGAGGCGGATGACAATGCCCTGGTGCTATTGAATTTTGGCGGCGGAGTCTACACTCCCGCACCATTTTTGAATACCGGCACGGCCCCCGCAGCGATTGTGATGGGGGATGTGAATCGCGACGGGTTTCTGGATGTCGTCGTGGCCAACAAGGGGGCGAATACGGTCAACGTCTTCCTCTCGCAGGCCGGTAACGGCTTCGGCCCCGCGTTGACATTTGGCGTCGGTGATTCACCTTCGGGGGTCGCGCTGGGCGATATTGACCGGGATGGAAACCTGGATATCGTGACCGCGAACAAGGGGAGCGACAACATCAGTGTGCTCCGTGGAAATGGCAACGGCACGTTTCAGATCCAGACCTCCCGTCCGACCGGCGGAGCTCCCTTGTCGGTGATGATCACCGATGTGAATGGCGACGGACGAGTCGACGTGATTGTCACCAATTCTGCTGACGATACGATTGGCGTTCTCCTGGGCAATGCGAGCGGCGGATTGCTGCCCCAACAGGTCTTCCCCACGGGCGGTGCTGGACCGGAGGGGCTGGCCATTGCGGATGTCGATCGTGACGGAAGGCTCGACGTACTGACCGCCCATGAGGGTGGGGTCACCCTGTTGCGGAACGCGTTGCGGGGTGATCTGGTGGGGCAGGTCTTCAACCGCTCGAATAGCGCCCCAGTGATCAACTCGCCTGGCTCCGTGAATGTGCCGGAGAATACCGCTGCCAATTCCATTGTTTATCAAATTAGTTTCACGGATGTCGATGCGCCGACGCAAGCCATGACTTACAGCATCACCGGGCCCGATGCCTCGAAGTTCGTGCTCAATACGGCCACCGGACAGATCCGCATTTTAGCCGTTCCGGATTTCGAACAGCCCACCGATCAGAATTTCGACAACGCTTATCTGATCAAAGTCAGCGTGGACGATGGGTTTGGCGGATTCGACAGCCGAGACGTGACCATCAACATCCAGCCGCTCAATGACAATCCGCCGCAGATTATCTCCGGCAGCGGCGCTTTCCAGGAAAACACGCCCACGTCGATCGTCTTGCTCGAAGTCCAGGCCACGGATGCCGACCAGCCGGGTCAGATTATTACTTACAGCCTGACAGGAACGGATGCGGGGGATTTCACATTCGACACGGCGACCGGCTTCCTCAGCTTCCTGAACATCCCCGACTTCGAACAGCCTGCGGATGATGATGCGAACAACGTCTATAATTTGGTCGTCACCGCCAGCGACGGAATTCTTGTGGATGTTCGAAACATCACGATCACGGTTACCGCGATCAACGACAATCCGCCGACGATCGGTTCTCCCAATACGGCCAGCATCCCGGAGAATTCACCGGCGTCGGCCGTGGTCCTGAATGTCGTCGCCATTGATGCCGATGTGCCACCGCAGAACGTGACGTTCAGCCTGTCGGGAGATGACTCGGCCCTGTTCAACATCAATAGCAGCGGTGAGCTGCGGTTTAATAGTAGCCCCGATTTCGAGGCCTCTGCCGATCAGAATCATGACAACGTCTACGAGATCCTCATCACACCGAATGATGGCTTCAGCGATGGCCCGGCACAGGCCGTGACGATTACCGTGTTGCCGGTGAATGACAATGCGCCGGTGATCAGTTCCTCGAATGCGGCGAATGTGTTTGAAGACACGCCGCCGACGACGGTCGTACTGGAAGTCAATGCCACCGACGCCGATTTGCCCACACAGACACTGAGCTACAACCTGACGGGAACCGACGCCGGACGGTTCAGTATCGATACGGGCACCGGTGAGATCCGGTTCCTGGTCAGCCCCGACTTCGAAGCACCCGTCGATAATAACGGCGACAACCTCTACGAACTCATCGTGACGGTCAGTGATGGAGTTGGCGGGAACAAGGTTCAGAATATCACCGTCGCCGTGCAACCGTTGAACGAGAGCCTGCCGGTCATTTCATCTGCGCCGACCGCTAACGTCGATGAAAACACCCCTGCCTCGATCGTCGTGCTGGATGTCAATGCCACCGATGCGGACCTGCCGCCGCAGACCTTGTCCTACGCCATCACCGGGCCAGATGCTGCGTTGTTCGGTATTAATCTCAGCGGTGGTCAGATTCGGTTTCTGGTCAGTCCCGACTATGAAAGCCCTGCCGATCAGGGGCAGGACAATACTTATGAGCTCACAGTCATCGTGACTGACGGCAACGGTGGAAGCCAGACCCAGGATCTCACCATCAATGTGCAGCCAGTCAACGACAACTTGCCCGCGATCACGTCATTGAATTCAGCGAGTCTCGCCGAAAACTCTGCCCCGTCCACGGTCGTCCTGAACGTCGATGCCGCGGATGCCGATCAGCCGACTCTTCCGCTGACTTACTCGCTGTCGGGAGCCGACGCCCTGCGATTCAGCATCGACACCAGCACTGGAGAGATCCGGTTCCTGGTCAGCCCCAACTTCGAAGTCCCCAGCGATCAAGGTGGCAACAATCTCTATCAGATCACGGTGACGGCAACTGAAACCAATGGACAATTCGCAACCCAGGATC
>CAMAVF010000431.1 GCA_945861445.1 Planctomicrobium piriforme
GAAGTATTATCCACAGATTTCGCAGATGACGCAGATGAAGAAGAATCTTATCTGCGTCATCTGCGTCATCTGCGTCATCTGCGAAATCTGTGGATAGATTCTGGATATTTAGTATTTCATTTCGAGCTTCAAGCAGACTATCGAAACGCGGATCGAATGAGCTTCCAGACGACGGCTGCCATGTGATCGTGGCCAGCCTGCGTCAGATGGATGGAATCCAGAGTATTTCCGGGCCAGGTGAGGACCTCGATCAGCAGGCGTTTCGGGACCAGCGGGACGCGGTGTCGAGCTGCGACGCGGCGCTGAATGCGACCGTACTCGTTGCACAACGGCGGCAAGGGCAGTTCAAACATCAGCACCGTGCGGTCGCGGTCGCGAACTCGGGTCAGCAGGCGATCCAGACCTCGTTCGAACTCGGTCAGTGACGTCGTGCCGAGCATGTCGTTGCCACCGATTTCGATCAGCACGATGCCGGGTGCGTCGGGCAATCTGTCGGCTTGAGCACAGCCGGCGATAACCCCGGCACCCATGCGCGAGTAATCGTGAATCGCGATCTGTTGGTGGCGCCGGATCAGTTCAGGCCAAGTGACCGCTTCCCGTTCGCCCACTCCCGCGGTGATCGAATCGGCAATCACGAACAACGGTGGACTGCCATTAGCGTTCAGAGTTGGAGCAATCTGAAAGGGAATCTCCGAGATGGCACCGGCCAGCCAGATCATGACCGTGGCTCGACGCAGCCGTGAGGTCCAGCGGACTGGTTCTACCCGCTTGATGTGCTCGACGACGAGCCACGCGATTGTCAGGGTGCAGGCGAGGCCGTAGTACCAATAGGGGAGCGGGGCCGCTGAGAGGCTGATCAGGATCAGGCCCAACAAGCAGACCACCACGGTCAAACGCCGCTTCCATCCTGCAACCCCACGCACCATCAGCCAGACCGACAACCAGACACCGCCGCAACCCAGAAAGAATACCAGGCCGCTAGCGAACAGATAAATCACAAGACCCTGGATAACCGCCGGCGGTGTCATGTGACGCGTTGACCTTCACTTTGAATTATTCGACGAACAAGCCAACTCGCTGCGGCCGGATTCATTTCTGTAGGACGGGCACTCCTGCCCGTCACGAACAGGTACTAGACAATCAATTGTTCCAGAGCAATCTTGTGTCTAACTCGCATGCAGAACTACTTCGCACCTCGTGCCAGATTCACTGGCGCATTGCGACTCGTGCAAAACCGTTCCGAAATTCACACGCATGGTCAAATTGTATCGGTATTAACTCCCTTCCGTCTGTTCCGATATACCCGTACTGGCCTCCGTCTTTCTTATTGAATTCCGCCAGTCCTTCAAAAAACTGAAAGGAATCTTTGAATCGAGGCTGGATAACGAGTTTCCCAGATGGATCGATCGCACCCCACCGACCTGCGATCTTGACACATCCTCGTCCTTCATGAAACAAACTCGCATGGTCAAACTGAGGTTCAATAGCCAATTCACCTCGACGATTCAAATAACCCTGCTTCAATTCTCCGTCATACATAAAAGTCGCGGATGCCAACCCTTCAGAGAAGTGCCCTCCGCACCCCCATCCATCTGCGCGGAAGGCATATTCTCCCGCCAGATTGATGTAACCTGACTCCGTTATTTCTCCGTCGTCAGTTTTCTTCTGGACGTATGCCAAGTCGTCGCAGAAACTTTCTGCATCGTCGAACTGAAGCGGAATTGCAACTTTGCCTGTTCGATCAACAAACCCCCACTTCCACTCCTTGGACCGCACAAGTCCGCGTCCACAACTCAGGGCATCGGCTTGAGGAAAGTGGAATGGCGTCACCATCGTCCCATCCTGGTTCACGTAGCCGAAAAGCCCCTTTCTTTCAGCGACGGACATACCTTCGCTCAGTTGATCTAAAGAATCAAAGCTTGCTGTGCCTACGGCAGCGCCACATTCATTGATAAAGCGCTCCTTGCCCTTCAGTTTGACGACGGCCCGTCCTTCCCGATGTGTAAACGCATCCTGGAACTCACCCGGAAATGCGATTGACTCGTCTAGGTTGTAATAGCGCCAAGTTCCATTCAGTGTCGCAGGGAACACTCCCGCAAGCGAAACTGGCCACAGGAAATCATAGCGGCATGGTACGACCTGTTTGCCGGATCGATCGATAAGACCCCATTTCAACGTTGCCAATTAAAGTGCCTTGTTTCTGGGCCGACTTGCTCAGCTTCATTACTCAAATCGATTCTGTATTTGCAGCACTACCTCGTTGCGTTAGACGAGCTTAAACGGCTTGTCGATTTTGAATCGGTCCCCTCATTTTTTGATCAACCCGATGTTGCGCCAGAAGCGGACTTCGTTGGCTCCGCGTTCCGCGCAGGCGACGATGTCGAGGCGGCCGTCGCGGTCGAAGTCGTTGAGGATGACCGTAATGGCGTTGGACCACCTCTGCTTGATGGGATGCATGTTCCACCCTGACTTCGGATCGCCCGTGTTTTCGAACCATGCGATCTGACCGTAGCCCGACCAACTGGTCGCGACCAGATCCAGGTCCTTGTCACCATCCAGGTCGCCGGCCACGACTTCAATGCCGTTGGGGAACTCCTTGGTGACGATGTGCTTCTTCCACTCGGTCCCTGTGCCCGGCCGGCCGACGTTCTCATACCAGGCGACCTGATGCGAATTGGAACCGACCGGTGCCGCGTGGCCAAAGGTCATGATGACATCCAGATCGCCGTCTTGATCGACATCCAGCGGATGACCGTGCATCGGAGAGAGGGTCTCGGCGTCGATCGTGGTTTTCTTCCAGGTTTGGGAAGCGGTCTGCGTGGGGTTCTCGTACCACCGGACGACATTCCCGGCACGGGCCGAGCCCAGCAGGTCGGGCTTCCCGTCATTGTTGAAGTCACCGGCGGCAATCGTCCGGGTGTCTCCGATTTCGGTGTCGATTTCATGCCGCTTGAATTCGGTGGCCTTTCCCGGAGCTCCGACATTTTCGAACACGTCGAAACGGCTGCCATGGTAGCAGGACGAGGCGACGTCGAAGTCTCCGTCGGCATCAAAATCGAACAGGGCGACATCGTAAGATCCGGGGATCGCATTCGCGGCCGTGATGCGATGCAGTTTCCAGGGTTTATCAACAGCATCGGGGCCGGGATTCTGGAACCAGCGGATATCGTTCTTCATGTTGTCGACAATCACGACATCGGGCAGTTTGTCGAGGTTCATGTCGCCGATGGCGTGCCGTTCCAGACGGATGGGCTGATCGGGCTCTTTCGCGTACTTCTGGATGAACGAGAAGGCGAATTTCCCTTTGCCGTCCCCGCGGAACAGGTAGACGTTGCTGTTCGATTCGGCATCGGAACTCGTCAGATCCAAGTGCCCGTCGCCGTCCAGATCGGCGACTGCGAGACCGTACGCATAAGTGTAATTGTCGGCGAGAAGTCGTTCCTCAAATTGCAGCGGCCCGGCCTTAACGGTGGCCGCAGCGGATTGAGACGGAGACGCCTCGCCAGCCTTCAGCGAAGGGACTTGTAACAGAAACGTGATAGCAGTCGCGACCAGGGGACACAGAACATTCCGCCACGCGGTGACATTGAGGCAGGCCATTGGAGATTTTCCTGGTTCATAACGACGCAATTGTGGTAGCCGCATTCGCCAGAATGCGGGCGCTTACGACTTGCGTCCCACATTGTAGCGAATCCAGCTACCGCTTTGTCACGGCTAGACCATCGGGTTGTGTGCCACTGGCTGTGCCAGTGCCGGTAGTCCATAGGCCGCTCCGTGAAGCACTGGCGTAGCCAGTGGCACCCGAATTGTTAGGCATTGCGATCGCTAACAGACCTATTTTGCCTTGCTCTTGGTGGTGGGCTTCGCGGGCTTCACCTGCGAGGCGTCTTCACTTGTCGCTGCGGAGTCACGCTGTTTGGCGGCCGTGTCGCGCGTCGCTTGCAGGCGGTCATGCTCTTCTTTGGGAGCCAGTTTGAGGACCTCGTCCCACAGCCGGTCGGCATCCGCCTGGCGGTTTGCGGCGTCATACGCGAGGACCAGTCCGTGGGCCAGTCGCCACGATTGTTTGGTCGACTTTTCCCAGAGTTCTTCCAGAGTTTTTGTGCCTGCAGCGACATCACGCACGGCGGGAGTGGCCGTCGTGCTTTGCAACCGCCCGTACCAGTATTTCACGCAGGCGGCATTTGGATTGATCTTCAATGCCTTGTCAAAATTGGTGCGTGCCTTGGGGGCCTGCTTGTCGTTCTCGACGACGGCCCGGCCCACCAGAAAGTAGACTTCCCAGTTCGTGTTCTTGTCCTTGTTGACATACACCTGGGCCGATTGCAGGTGGCCCGCGGCTTTGCCTTTGCGATCAGGAAGATGGGCCGCGATCAGGCCGCGCAGGGCTTCTCCCTGGGCCCACGCTTTCGGGAAACGCAGCGTCTTGCGGAGTTCCGCCGCGCGGTCGACAAAGTCCCACGCTGCTTCGTACTGGCCCAGTTCATAGTGGGTGAGCGCGGCCCAGCAGAGAGCATCGGGCCAGAGGCTGTCGATCAGCAGCCAGTCGTCGATAACTTTCTTGAGCGATTCGAAACTCCCGTGAGCGTACTTGAACTGCGGTTGCCGAATTTCCAGCCACTGCTTGCGGAAATCGTTTAATTCCACCCACAGTTTTGACAGCCGCTGTTCGAGCGGTTGAATCTGCGAATTGAGTGACGTGATCTCCGGGGCACGCTCAGCAATGTCTTCGCGATTGCTGGCGATCGCCTGGTTGGCGAGAACGATTTGATTTTCTAGATTCCGGATCTGGTCAATCAGGCCATCGGTATTTTTGCCGCTCGACAACTGCTGCTGCAATTTGCGCTGCTGGTTTTGACCTTGCTGGATGGCTTGTTGAGCCGTCAGGATCCCTTGATTCAAGAGGGTCACTTCACCGACGAGTCGATCGCGCGGCAGCACCAGCGGCCGCAGTTCGCGCTCGATACCGTCGCGATCCTTAAAGATCTCCTTGGCGCGGCCTTCGAGCGCTGCCAACCGCTGGCGACCTTCCGGCGTGGCGTCCAGTTCATCGGGGGTCTCGCCGTCGCGGAGCGTGACTGGGACGGCACCGAAATCGAGCTCTTCGAGCGCGTTCGCCGGTGCGTCTTCCTGATCAGCTCCCTTTGCTTTCTTGGTGGCAGTCTTGGGCTTCTTGGCAGTCTTGGCCTGAGCACAGGCCGTCGCTGGCCAGCCAGTCGCTAGGATCGCCGTGGTCAGTGCCAGGCTCATCAGGCCGCGGACCAGCGGCTTGCCAGAATTGGAACGCAGGTTGGTCACGGTGACCCTGAGTCCGTGCCGAACTTCCGTGGCGAATTGAGAGTGCATCATGAGAGCTTCCCTCCGCGTGTCAACGAGTGATTGGATGGAGATCATGGACGCGGCCGGCTGACCTGAACGATAACTACGGTACAACAGAGTCTAACCAGACTGCGATCAGACATGAAGCACGAGGGAATAATTCCGTCCGATCGCCGGCCAAGGAACTCATCGCGCACGCGGGATTTTATCAGACAGACCAGGTGAGCCCCGTGCCGTGAGGCCGGGGGTAGAGTGGAGACTTCCGTTGCTAAAACCAGCATCGAGTGAAATCGACCGGCAATCAAAGTCGCTACCCCACCCCAGCCCTAACGGGACTGGGCTCACCAAAAAAATCTCTGATGTTCCTCTTTCACCACACTATGCAACCAGCAAATAAGAACGCTCGGCGGGAGCTCGCCCTCCCGCATCGGTGCCTGCGGTTTCATCGAAGATTTGTACTCCGAGGAAATTCCGACAATCCGGTTATACTTCGCGCGGCAAGGAATGAGGTCTTGGCGAGGCGTTGGTTTTTTGGGATGATGGGTGTTGGTGTCTGATGGGGAATGGGCAGGATGAGTGAGGGGTCAAGGATGACTCGACTGACGTTTTCTGAGGAAGATCGGCTGCG
>CAMAVF010000432.1 GCA_945861445.1 Planctomicrobium piriforme
CATGCCACGGCCTGTCAATCCTTAAGAAGGTGACACCATCAACCGGAGAGCCGGATGCAGGAAATCTGCACGTCCGGTTCGGAGGGAGGGGGGACCGAAACCAATCGGTCCTCCCTACCCCTATCCTTCAAATGTCGCTCCGCGACAGGCAAGAAGACGTCCATTGCACGGAAATACCCGTCTAGTGAATCGAATTGCGCAACTTCAAAGGCTCCGGCCGAATACGACTTACGGTCGCTTATTTAGCTCAGGAACTCCATCGCCTTGTGGTTGACCACCGTGTCAGGTAGCTTCAAGTTTGATTACTGAAGGAGATACCACTTCGATTCCACGTCCCGTTTGTTGGCCACAATTCAGGATGCATCATGTCAGCGATTGAACAAGCATACTCGAAATGGTGCGAACAGCAATTCCCGCGTCCGTCCGAACAAGACAAATTCGACTTGGAGCAGCGAATCAACGCTCAGTTTCCCGATCACTATCGCGACTATCTCCTGGACTGGAATGGGGGCATGTTTTGCTGGCCGACAATCATCCATCCCACGGAAAGTCATTCAGTCGGAAGTTTGAAATACCTAAATGGAATCCACGCTTCTGTCGATTTTGCGGAACTCGGAAGACCCTTAGATCTCTCGCTATTTGAAGACAATGATCCACCCATTGTTTTGCCGATTGGAACAACCACCGCGAACGACTTGATCATGCTGAGTCTGGTGATTGGAGACGAGGCCGATGGCATGGTCATTTTGCGGACGATTGACCAGGAAAATATCCATCTCGGCGACTCCATGGATGAGTTCTTTGCGCTTCTGCGAGACCGTGAAGTGTAAGGACTTTCATTGATTGGGTAACAAAAATGACAGGTATATTGGTTGAGACCGGTCGATGTTCTGGACAAGATGAAGAACGTACAAATTGACAGGCATCTGACGAAATCTCATTCCCGAGTAGAGAGCTAAAGAAATGAACGAAGCGGGCATCTCTCCACGAATCACGTTGCGCATTCCCGGAGCCTGGTCACATCCTCGGGAACTGGTGGAACAATTGCCGCCCGGTTTCCGGCTGCGGCCCGAAAACATGGTGCTGCCGGATGGGACGGAGATTGAGTTTTCTCCAATGCCGCCGGATGAGCAGTTTCCGAGTGTCTTTCAATCGGCGTGCCGCCGACCGGCGACGGATGACGAACTGGACAGACTCGGTCGCTATACCGTCAATGTCGTATTGAGCGGTCCGGGTGGCTCATTGGAGTCGGCCCTGGCGATGATGCAGGCCGCCGCTGCCATTGTTCGGGCCGGTGCCGCGGGCGTGTTCATTGACAATAGCGCCATGGCTCACGGGGGCGACGACTGGATCGCCATGACGGACGATGGCGGGCCCGACGCCATCAGCTTCGCGTTTACATCGATCATTCGCGGCAAGCAGGAAGTGTACACGATGGGGATGCAGGTCATGGGTTTTCCCGACCTGCTGATGCGTTCGTCGGACGTCGATGAGCGCGGTGAGACCATCGTGGAAATCATTCGCTACATCTGCGGCGGCGATCAACCGATCGATGTCGGCCACCTATTGGCGGACGAACTTGGACCACGTTTTCAGGTCGTCACGAAGGAGCGTGACGAATTCGAGGTCGGAAGTTCCATGCACAATCCTTTCGGCCGGTTAAAAATTGCGAGCGTCAAGGACATCGCGGAAGGCAACTGAAACGCTAGATCGCGTTCAGTTTGGATGTTCCAGCTTGTGCCACTTCGCGACTGTACTCAGTCGTTAAGCAGTGCTCAGTAGGCCATCCTAAGCACTGCTTGTCCGCCGAGTACAGCGGAAAAGCAGTGGCACAAATTCCTTCTGAATTCGGAAGACTGATGCGTTACGCGCTCTAGTCACGGGGTGGGCGAGGGGCTTTCTTGACAATGTTGATTGTCTGGTTGACCGTACTCATCACCTGAGCGGAATTCGCCAGTGTCACGGTCATCGTGCGCGTCGGCGTGTTCAAGCCCTTGCCTTTCGTGGCAAATGTGATGCCACGCAGGAAGGTTTGAATGGCACTCGACGTGACCGTGGGACTCAACTGAATCTGCAGCGTGATGCGGCCGTTGGCGAATTGCGATCCCGACGTAGTACCCAACGCTGCGGCGCCGTTGAAGCTGAACATGTCCAGCGCCTTACTTTTATTCCCGATGGCGTTGACACTGATGGTCAACACTCCGTTCGCGAGATTGCTGAACGGGATCGCTACTTGTGGCAAGACGGTGACCGGTGAATCCTTCTTGGTCCACGTCACAGCGCTGCCGCTGTTGGTGATTAGGGGTGCCCCGATTTGAACTTGAAGATCTTCCACTTCGCCGTCATTGGCTGAACCTGTAACACCCAGGCCGCCTGCGGAAGACAATCGGAAACGGGCAAACGTGCTGCCAATGGTCGCTCCGGCCGGGACGGCGATCGAGACGTTGTTGCTGCCGGCATTCACCGCCAGGCTGGTCGCGACCTGTTCACCCGGATCACTCCAGTCACCGTCGCGGTTGAAGTCGATCCACGCATCAAGCTTGCCGGCAGCCGAAGCGGTGACCGTCGCGCTCCCCGTCACGCCGCGGATCAAACCGGGCAACACGACACCGTCCTCGTCGTCCGGTACACCACTGACGTCATCGCCGTTAGCAGTTGAGGTTGGTTGGCCATTAAACTCGCGGTCCACTCCCGAGCCCAAATAGAGTCCGGAACCCAACCTGTGCCGGGCGCCGTCATTCGCCAGCAGGGTCGGGTATTTGCCGGGGGTGCTGAAGAAGGGATCGGGAGCGTCACCGAAATCGAACAACACGTCCAGAACTTCTGTCGTCGTCTGGGCTGCTTCGACGTCATCCTGTTTGAGGCCCACATTGTCAGTGGCAACGCTGAAGAAGGCGTACGTATGATTGACTTGACCTGCGAACAGGACCGAAGTCTGGGTGGTTGCTTCCAAGTACAGTATGAACTCGCCGCCATTGTCTGAGACGTAAATATCGTATGTGGCAATGCCCGAACCGGTCGGTCCCCCGGCGTCATCGAGACCCGACCAGCTAACGATGAAGTTGGGGAAGTCCTGCGTCGGTGTGAGCGGAGTGATGGTGCTGGTCGGGGGACCATCGTCGATCGTATTCGTAATCGCTGGAGTATCGATTGACTCGTTGGTGTCGAAAACAATTGTCGCCAGCGAGTCCGCGACGGTGCCGGTATGCAATCCCGCTTTAAATCGCACAGAATAGTTGACGAAACCGTCCCCCTCGGGAGAAGTCAGATTAGGAGGTAAGAAACCAGCCAAGGGATTCGCGGGAATGTCCCCGGTTGTCGGATCAAGAGTATTGAACCGCCAAGTCACCACGCCCGTCGCGAAATTCAGCGTCGCGACGACATCCACGAAGAGAGCATCACCACCAATGTTGGCCGCTGCGGGGAGTAAAACCCGGGTGCTGAACGCGCTTAATCCCGCCGGCACATCGATCACAGTCGATCCAAATCCGATGTCGCCGAGTTCAAAGGTCGACAAATCCAGGTCGGAATCGAGCGTCTGGGTGACGACGACTTCTTGTGCCGGAGCAGATGCAGTCGGCATGTTTTCGAAATGAATCGAGAACGGCAACGTCTGATCGGGAAGGACATAATCTGCCGGCCCGATGATCTCATTCGGATCACCAGAAGCCACTTGTTCCGTGCTGTCGTCTTTCTTGTTGCGATAGTCGTCTACGATCCGCGACGCTCGAATCTGGTCCTCGGGAGTCGGCTGCCCTGGGTGGCCATTGATCCGGGCCAGATCGAGCGCGACGGCCGCCTTCAGGGGATCGCTTTCGTTCCGATTCTTCAGCCGTTGCAGGAACTGATAGTCCATACGCACGGGATTGTCAGTGAAGGCGGCGGCGTTATAGTCGCTGTCGGTCACGGTCTTAATGTAACCGATCGACGCCAGGCCGCTGGCCGCCGTGAACGCAATCAGTCCGGCAAACGGTGCCGCGGCTAAAGTCGCAGTGCTGGAAGCCGTTGTGGCACCGGTACCCGACAAGGTGCTGATAGCCGGCGTGGAGATAGTCTGCGTCTGCACGAACACATTCCCGCCTAGCCCCACGCCCAATTGAGTTCCATCAACGCCGATTGCCGTCACGACGGCCAAATCCGCCGCAGCCTGGGTTTCCAGGAGGGCACTCGCGGCAACGGAATCAAACGCTCCGTCAATGAGGATATTTACGCTACGCTGCAGCAGCAGCAACGCGTTTTCGGCGACTGCCGCGCCTGGCGGTGGAGGTGTCAGCGCCAAGCCAGAGGGGTCGGTCAATAAGACCGGACTATTCGCCACATAACGATAGAGATTGATGTCTCCACCGATCAAACTGATGGGATCCACCTGGGTAAAGCGGCCCAGGCGCGGGTCATAGATCCGGTTCCGCATGTCGTACAGGCCGTCTTGCACATCCACCACGCCGGCCTCGCCCACGTACGTGAACGGATTGCTGTTGGAGCCGGTGGATGTCAGTTTTTCGCCGAAAGGCAGGTAGCTATAGCTCGCCTCGATACTTCCCAAAGCGCCCGTGAGGGCCGCCGTATTCCCCAGTCCATCGAACTGGTAATAGTCCGCATCCCCGCCTGCCTCCTGGCGGCTCAAGACGCCTGTGCCCCGTGCATAGTAGGCGACGGCCGCTCCGACCTGATTGTATTCACCTACGACATTTCCCAAGCCGGTCGGATCGACCAGATACTCGGTGCGAACCCCGTTATGGATCACTGCCACGCGTTGTCCCAGCGAGTCATATTCGTAGGCCCACGTGTCGGATGGTCCCACACTGCCAATCAAACGATTCCGCACATCATAAGTGTACGTCGTCGTTCCGGTGCCATCGGTGCGAGTCAACAGGTTGCCGTCAGCATCATAGGTCAGCGCGGCATTGCCGGCCGTCGTATATTGATTGAGGTTGTTGGTCGAATATCCGGTCAAGCTACCGTCATCGTCGACCTGAGTCCGATTCCCCATGGAGTCGTATTGATAGTGAATCGTGCGCCCACCGGGTAATGCCACCGAGATCAATTGGCCGTTCGAGTCGTATCCATAAGTGGTGGTTCCCTCCAGCGTGGTCATCGACGTTCTTCGGCCGACGCCATCGTAGGTGTATTCGAACTTCGACTGGATCGATGTATCGGGGGCACGATTCACCACGCTCATCAACTGGCTGCCGGCATTATAGATATAGACAGTGGTCGTACCGTTGCCCAGCGTCTTCAAGTTCAGCCGGCCCAGTGCATCGTACCCGTAGGTCGCCTGTGTCTGATTGGCTCCATTACTCACGCGAGCCAGCTGGCCTAAGGCATCGTATTCGTAGTTTGTCGTGAAGCCGTCCTGGGTCACGACCTGGCTGCGACGTCCCGCTGAGTCATAGTTATATTGAACCCAACGCCCATTCGGGTACGTCACCCGTTTCAGCCGATCGGCCGCATCGTAGGTCAACAGCGTCGTGCCGCTGGCATCGGTGATCGATACCAGATTGCGATGTGCGTCATAGCCATAGTCAATGCGTGAGCCGTCGGAATAGATCCGATTGAGCACCAGATCATGGGCATCAAACGTGGCTGACTGCGAGCGCCCGCTCGCGTACTCCGTCACGGTGCGATTGCCGTGAGCGTCGTAACTAAATTGAATCTCCTGACCGGCGGCATTAATCAACGACAGCAGGTTTCCTTTACTGTCGTGGTCGAGCAGCGTTTGATTGCCTCGAGGATCCACGATGCGCGACAATCGCTGAGTGACCGGGTCGAACTCGAAGATGATGACATTTCCGTCGGAGTCGCGCAACGTCGTGGGATGTGTGTCGTCATCGCGCTCGACGCTCAGATGGGGTCCCGCGGCACCTTCCAGACCCGTCACTTGATGATCGCCGTCGAGACCGATAGTCAGGGAGTGCTGC
>CAMAVF010000433.1 GCA_945861445.1 Planctomicrobium piriforme
GTGACTGTCCTGCCATGAATTCCAGCGGCAAGACACCCATGCCCACCAGATTCGAACGATGGATGCGTTCGAATGACGTCGCAATCACCGCTCGGACGCCCAGCAGATACGTCCCCTTCGCGGCCCAGTCGCGAGACGATCCCGTGCCGTATTCCGCACCTGCCAGGACAACCAGCGGCGTCGCATTGGCCTTGTATTTCGCAGCCGCCTCGTAAATCGACAACTGCTCGCCGGTCGTCAGGTACTTGGTGACGCACCCTTCGGTTCCCGGGCAGAGCAAATTCTTCAAGCGGATATTGGCAAACGTGCCGCGCGTCATCACGCGGTCGTTACCGCGGCGGCTGCCATAGCTGTTGAAATCGGCGATCGGCACCCCCTGCTCTTGCAGATACAATCCAGCCGGCGAATTGGCCTTGATCGCCCCTGCCGGACTGATGTGGTCGGTCGTCACCGAATCACCCACCGATACCAGAACTCGGGCCCCGTGAATTGGCTGAATGGGGGGCGGAGTTGTCGGCATGTCGACGAAGAACGGCGGCTCTTGAACGTAGGTACTCTTCTCGTCCCAGTGATACAAATCCCCTTCCGCTCCCGAAATCTTCTGCCATTCTTCCGGACCTTCTGTCGCATGCCCGTACTGCGTGACGAACATTTCCGGAGTCATCGACCGGCTGATCGTGTCGGAGATTTCTTTTTGGGTCGGCCAGAGGTCTTTCAGGTAGACATCCTTGCCAGCCTGATCTTTGCCGAGAGAATCCTTGGAAAGATCGATGTCCACGGTGCCGGCAATCGCATAGGCCACGACGAGCGGCGGACTGGCCAGATAGTTCGCCTTCACTTGCGGATTGATGCGGCCTTCAAAATTGCGGTTGCCCGACAACACTGCTGCCGCGACCAAGTCGCCACTGGCAACCGCTTCGGAAACCGCCTGCGGTAACGGTCCGCTGTTGCCGATACACGTTGTGCATCCGTAACCGACCGTGTTGAAGCCCAGCGCATCCAGAGACTTATCGAGACCTGACTTCGCCAGATATTCGGTGACGACGCGGCTGCCCGGGGCCATGCTCGTCTTCACCCAGGGCTTGCGAGTCAACCCGCGTGCCGCAGCCTTTTCCGCCACCAGACCGGCGGCCAGCATGACTGACGGATTACTGGTATTCGTGCAACTGGTGATGGCTGCGATGACGACAGCACCGTCGGTGATCTCGCCGCCACTCTTCACCTTGACGGATGGCGACACCGCCGGCTTGGCGAATCCGTCCTTGAGATCTTTGTGCCATTGAGTCTGCATGTCCTTCAACAGCACGCGATCTTGAGGCCGCTTGGGACCTGCCATCGACGGCACCACGCTTGCCAGATCGAGTTCTGCGTAGCTCGTGAAGACGGGCTCAGGTGACGCGGCCGTTCGGAACAAGCCCTGTTCCTTGTAGTAGCGTTCGACCAGATCGACTTCATCCGCAGTCCGCCCCGTGCGACGCAGATAATTCAAGGTTTCGTCATCGACAGGGAAAAAGCCCATCGTGGCCCCGTATTCCGGCGCCATGTTGGCAATGGTGGCACGGTCGGCGAGGCTCATGCTGGCCAGGCCCGGGCCGTAGAATTCGACGAACTTACCGACCACCTTGTGCTTCCGCAGCATCTGCGTGACGGTCAGCACCAGGTCGGTCGCCGTCGTCCCTTCGGGCAAGCTGCCCGTCAGCTTAAAGCCGACCACTTCCGGTGTCAGCATGTAGATCGGTTGCCCCAGCATCACCGCTTCGGCTTCGATGCCACCCACACCCCAGCCCACGACACCCAGACCGTTGATCATGGTGGTATGGCTGTCGGTGCCCACCAGGCTGTCCGGGTACGCGACGCCATCCTTGGTCAACACGACCTTGGCGAGGTACTCCAGATTGACTTGATGGACGATGCCGGTCGCCGGCGGCACGACGCGGAAATTGTTGAACGCCTGCTGGCCCCAGCGCAGGAACTGGTAGCGTTCCATGTTCCGCTCGAATTCCAGCTCCACATTTCGCACCAGCGACAAGCTCGACGCGAACTCATCCACCTGGACCGAGTGATCGATCACCAGATCGCATTGGACCAGCGGATTGATCTTCTTCGGATCACCACCCATGCGGACCATGGCGCTGCGCAGCGCCGCCAGATCGACGACAGCCGGCACGCCCGTAAAGTCTTGCAGCACGACGCGGCCCGGTTTGAAGGGGACTTCGACCTGCAACGGAGCCTTGGCATTCCAGTTGGCCAGATTGGTCACGTCAGAATTATTAACGACGAATCCATCGACGTTGCGCAGGCAGGCTTCCAGCAGCACGCGAATCGAATACGGGAGCGTTTCAATCGGCCCGATTTTGTCATCGATCAGCTTCTGCAGTCGGTAAATCGTGACTTCACCACCGCGTGTCTTCAGTTTCGCCGCCGCCCCGAACGAATTGCCCGCCGCCATGAACGCAACTCCTTGCTGAGTCTTATATTGTGGCGTGCTTCGAAGCCCCGCAGGCGAGTCACTAGCGACTCATCGAGATGCCTGGTCGGCCGGTGCGAATCACGCGCCAGTCACTGCAGATACAGAGCCTGTTGATGCTAGCAGCCAGCCTCCAGATTGAGAAGCGTCCGCGACCCCGATCGCTCTAAGAGGAGAAACTACTGTCGAGCTTCTTCCTCCAGCATCTGCATGACTCGGCTGTCGGGAGTCGCGGGCCGACAGCGCGTTCTCGCCCACTCGCGTAACTGGAAGATCTTTTCCTCCATGGTGATCGACAGAGGCACTGTCTGTTCCTGCGAGTTGATCAGATCTTCCTGCGTCACTGCCCTGCCCGCGGTATAGGCTTCGAACGTCGCGGAGATAATCAACTGTTCAATCTCGGCACCGCTGTAGCCTTCGGTCTTGTTCGACAATTGATTGATGTCGTAGACCTTGGGGTCCAGCTTGCGCTTCTTGAGATGGATATCGATGATGTCTTTGCGTTCGTGAAAATTGGGCAAGTTGATGAAGAACAGCTCGTCAAATCGGCCGCGACGCAACATTTCCGGTGGCAGGGTGGCGACTGAGTTTGCCGTGGCGATCACGAAAATCGGTTTGCCGTGATCCTGCAGCCAGGTCAAAAATGTTCCGAACAATCGCGTCAATGTGCCGTCGCCGCCCCCTTCGGTGGAGACGCCGCTGAACGCCTTTTCGACTTCGTCCAGCCACAGGACGGTCGGCGCGATGGTCTCAATGGTCCGCAACACTTCGCGCAGATTGCGTTCGGAAGAACCTCGCTCGCCACTCAGCAACGCCGCAAAATCCAACCGTACCAGGGGAAAGCTCAGCAACTTGGCCGTCGCCCGAGCGGTCAGACTTTTCCCGCAACCCTGAACCCCCAGCAGCAACACGCCCTTCGGCAGCGGCAGCCCCTGCTTTCGCGCCTTCAGGCTGTACGCCGCCGCACGAGAACTCAACCAATCCTTCAGTCCGTCCAGACCTCCGATATCTTTCACTGCGGCGTCCAGATCGAAGAATTCCAACAGATCCGAACCGCGCAACAGGGTCTTCTTCTCCGAGACCAACGCGGCAAACACGTCATCGTCCAGTTGATTGCAAGTCGCCAGGGCCCGCATCAACGCCTTACCCGCCTCGCGAGCCGTCAATCCAATCACCGTCTTTAGCAGGCGTTCCCGTTCCTCGTCATTGGCTCGCAAGGTATGCCCGGTCGTCTTGGCGAGATCCTTCAGGACCTCCTTCAGCACATCCTGCAAATCGTCGATATCGGGCAGCGGCAACTCCAACTGCAATACGTCGCGTTCCAGGTCCAGCGGGACGACGACTTCCGGCGACATCAACAGCAACGTCTTATTCTGTCCGCGCAGAGTTCCGCACTGATCTCGCAATTTGCGTACGACCACGGGGGACGTCATGTGGTGATGAAAATCCTTTAGCAGGATGACGTGATCCGGGGGATACGCCTCGACTTCGCGCAGCACGCCGAGGGGATCGGTCAAGATTTCCGAGTCCGGATCGAGCGGCGGCAAGAAGCCTTCGGTGGAACTCCACGTCACCAGCCCCAGGCGCATGTCCAAGGCCAGATTGGCAAGTTCCGTTTCCCAGCGTTCTTCTTCATAGGTCGTCAGAAACAGCACACAGTAGTGCGCCTGAATCCGAGACTGCAGTTCTTCGAGCATGCGTGAGGTGATGGACATGATGAAGTCAGCTTCGCAGAGCCAGCAGGTAGTTCAACAGCAGAATCGCCTTCCCAGATGGCGGAAGTCACCTGAATTTGGGAAGGCTGACGTATAACATAGCCTATGTTCAAGAGCAAATGGGAGGGTGAGGCCTCGTGGTCGACCGCCCGTGGCCGACGCTGCCAGCGTCGGTAATTGAAACGGACGCTAGCAGCGTCCGCCACGGCGCGTGAATTATATCCAATATGCGACGCACCCAAGGAATCTTCACGTGGCCTTTACTCATACCATCCGTAACGAACGCTTCGTGTTCGACGATTTGCGAGATCTGCTGGCCAAGGCCAACGAGACCAAATCGGGAGACGAACTGGCGGGAATCGCCGCCCGTAGCGAACGGGAACGAGTCGCCGCCAAATGGGCTCTGGCCGACGTGCGTCTCGACGAATTGGTCAATCAGCCGGTGATCGATCCCGATGACGATGATGTCTCCCGGTTGATCCTCGACACCTTGGATCAATCCGCATTTCAAACGATCCACAGCCAAACCGTTGGCGAATTCCGCGAATGGCTGCTCAACGATCAGACTGGCCAACCGGAACTCCACGCTCTCCGCTGGGGCATCACTCCCGAGATCGCGGCCGCCGTCACCAAGTTGATGAGCAACAAAGAACTCGTGCTCGTTGCCAGCAAGATCCGCAACGTGACGCGCTGCCGGAACACCCTGGGGGGCGCCGGGGTACTCGGCATTCGAGTGCAGCCCAATCATCCGGCCGATGATCTCGCGGGAATCATTCTCGGGACCCTGGACGGACTGATGTTCGGTTGCGGAGACGCGGTGATCGGCATCAATCCGGCGACCGACTCCATCGACTCGGTCTCGAACATCCTCTTGGCAGTCAATCGCTTGATCGAAACCTGTGGCATTCCAACTCAAGCCTGTTGCCTGGCCCACATCACCACGCAGTTGGCCTGTGCGGCAAGTGGGGTCCCGGTGGATCTGTTGTTTCAATCCATTGCCGGCACTCAGGCCGCGAACGCCAGCTTCGGCATCACCCTCAAGCTGCTGCAAGAAGGACGCGAGCAGATCCTGGAGCAACATCGCAGCCATCCCGTCAACTGGATCGGCGACGACGTGATGTACTTCGAAACGGGTCAAGGCAGCGCTCTGTCGGCAGACGCACATCACGGTGTCGACCAGTTGACTCTCGAGGCGCGCGCCTACGGAGTGGCCCGCACGCTCAATCCGTTATTAGTGAACTCAGTAGTCGGATTCATCGGCCCGGAATACCTCTACGACGAACGCCAAATTGTCCGAGCCGGTCTAGAAGATCACTTCATGGGCAAGCTGCTGGGTCTGCCGATGGGAGTTGATGTCTGCTACACGAACCACGCCGCCGCCGATCAGAACTCAGCCGACAATCTGTTGCTCCTATTAGCCTCAGCCGGATGCAATTATTTCATGGGGGTCCCCTGCTCCGACGACGTAATGCTCAACTATCAATCGACGAGCTTTCACGACGCGGCCCTGGTCCGCAAACTGTTCGGCCTCCGCCCTGCCCCGGAATTCGAATCGTGGTTGGAATCACACGGAATCATGCAGCACGGACATCTGGTTGCGTCAGATTCGCAACCTCGTTCGGCAATTTGGCAGCAAGCCCAAGCCGCGTTGACGGGGAGTAGTTAGGGGTCGGGCCTGCGATTTTTGGAAATTGGCCGAGGAAACATTGATTTGCTAGCACAACTGGATTC
>CAMAVF010000434.1 GCA_945861445.1 Planctomicrobium piriforme
GGTCAATACTCCCCGATCACCAACCCGTCGGACCGGTGGCTGAGACGCTGGTAGGTGCCGATGTTGGGACCCGAGAACGTCAGCGGGTCGGAGTCGATGTCCTCGCTGATGAACTTCACGGAGCCGTCACAAAACAGGAAATGCGCTCCGCCGACGTGGTTGCTGCTGAAACCTGTCGACCACCAGATACCAGAATTAACATGAGGCTCGTTGAGATTGTAAAATGAGGTCACACAGGTCAGGTTATTACCCACCTCGCCGCACGGATCACCGCACCAGGCTTTGTAAGTCGGCACATTATTTCCCGGTCCCTGCATCAAATCATGTTCTCCCACCAAAAACGTCTGGCTCGATCCATCGGTAATGTCTCCAATCCGGATACTTCTATTGGTAATTAGCACTCCTTCCGCATAGGGCGATGCATTACTGGCCACCGTGCCGACGCCTGGAACGATGATCATATTGATGCCAATCCCTTCGTTGCCTGCGTAGTTGGACGTCGCCTGATTCGTCAGTACAGGATTAACGTGAGCGGCACACTGATTCTGTCTGGACAGGTCTTGGATAAAGTGGGTAGGACCCGTCTCGGTGGGGCAGCGAAAAACGGTGAGGGATGTGGCGGCTACCAGCGCATTACCGACGGATGCCAAGCCCGTGATCGAGATATCGCCATCGGTTAACGGACGCGTGAAATCGATTTTGTTGTAGAGGGGACCCTGATCCAGTTGCGGCAAGATAAATGCGCTCCAGCCAAAATGGTTTCGGATCGGAATCGGCGGGGCCGGAATGGGCCAAATCTTCACTATTCCCGGCGGGAACGTGTTGTGGGCGTCATGATAACTGTGCAGTGCCAGCCCGATCTGCTTGAGGTTGTTCTTGCACTGCGCCCGCCGAGCCGCTTCGCGGGCCTGTTGCACGGCCGGGAGCAGCAGCGCAATCAGCAGGCTGATGATCGAGATGGCGACCAGGAGTTCGATCAGCGTGAAACCGCGGCGACGGGTATGCGAGAAATGCATGAGAGACTTTCTGAATGGGCGGGGCCATTTATCTAGTCGTCAATGTAGTGTCATCGTACAGTGAATCACGCCAGTGTCAATCCATCAGCACCTGCAGATGCGTCATTACTGCAAGGAACAACAGGCCACAATGACTGGAAACGTGGGAGTCAATCACTCCACGGCACCGCTCGATCCGGTTGTCCCCAGGCTTCGTAGAGTTTGACCAGCAACCGGCGCGCCTGCCGGACATTGGTATGGTGCGCCGGGAACGCGGCGGCCAGTGCAGTGTGCCCTTGGAGCAAGGGCATTTCCGCTTCGTTGTATCTCGCTTGTGCCAGCACGGATTCACCCAGTAACAGTTTCAATTCCGCGAGCCGATGCGATTTCTCCGGTTCGATTTCTCGCAAGCGGTCGAGTTCCACCTTTAACCAGTTTTCCGCACGGGGTGCTTCTCCCACTTGGATCAAACCGCGGCCGCGTGCCAGGCGAAGTGCATGCCATGCCGAATGCGAGACGGGATACAATTTCTGGGCGATGGACACAGCCTCGGCGATCCATTCATTCCCGGTAATCTGCGTGGCGGATTCGTCGGTGGTCAGCAGGATCTCGCCGGCCTGCTGGAGCGCCTGCAATACGAGTGGATGATCCTTGCCGAAATGCGTTTGACGGTTGGCGACGGCCTCGCGAGCGAAACTGACCGCGTCTGCCGTTCGTCCGGCCCGTAGGCAAGCCTCGGCGAGACTTAGCAGCAATTTACCGATGATCGGGTGATCATCCCCGGAGAATTGACGATGAACTTCCAGCGCCGCCTGATAGCGCTCGATGGCCGGTTCAAATTGACCCATGCGAAAATACGTGCGGGCTTCGTCCAGAGAGAGTTCCGTGAGGATGGGTGCCGAATACTTTTGCTTTTTCCGTGCGGCTTTGATGTCGCCGAATATCTTCAATGCGGATTCACCGGCACCACAGCGTGCCAATACGGCGGCGGCTTTCAGTGCATCCTCTTCCACTCCGCCACGTTGGTTCGGCGATTTGGTACTTAGAAACCGACCCAGAGGCGTCCAGCGCTGATTGCCCCAATCGAGCGTGACGTCACGGACACGGCCTGTCAGTTGCCATTCAGGAATCGCAATACGCCCGTCCGCAGCAGGCGTAGCCCTGACCAGTTGGCCGTAATGGTCGAGGAACGACCAGGCAGCCCCGCGCGACACGGCCACGAGTGCTCGATGATCTTCTCGCGCATACAATTCGAAGTCGGCGGGCAGACATTTCCGAGCCAGCGTGCTGAGTTCACCAGGTTCCCCAAAGTCTTCCAGAAAATCGGCGAGTTCCAACAGTTGGTTCAAGGGTCCACCCGGTGCCGCGTGCTGCTGGAAGTAGTCACGAATTTTTACGAGAGCCTCCTCGGTCACCTGGCCGGACGCGGTCAGATTTCCTTGATTTCGCAGGACGGCTGCCAGCTTGGTACGTACGATGACCGAATCTAACCCAACATTCTGCATATCAACCAGCAAGACGATTTCGCGACGTAACTTTTCCGCATCGGCAAATTGGCTGTTGTTTTCGTAGAAAGCCGCAAGTTCGCTCAAGGCTACCGGGATGTCGTGGGGCGGCAACTGCGATCGGAAACGATCCACTGCAGCTTGAAACGTGGCGATCGATTCCGTGAGTCGACCGCTTGAGCCTAAGACCCGAGCCAACCCCACGTATAACTGAAAACGCGGATTATAACTTTTGATATTGTGAACTTCGGCGATCGAGAGCGCCTCGCGAAACCAGCGTTCGGATTCGTCGTACCGGCCGAGCCGCTCCAATTCCTCGGCATAGCGGTGCAATACGGGCGGCATTTTCGGATGCCGGTGAAGGCTCCGTGTACCGATCTGAATTGCGGTTTCCATCGTTTTCTGGGCGTGGACAAGATCGCCTTGCTCAAGAAACATTCCAGCCAGATCTCCGTACAACATGGCCACGACAGGATGGTCAATCTTTCCGAAGTGATCTCGGGCGGTCTCGATCAATTCCCGGTATGCCTTCGCGGAGGCTTCGTATTGCCTGGCCTCCCGAAACGTAGTTGCCAAATAATATTTGGCCACAGCGGAAGCCAACTGCACGCTGTCTTGGCCTTTCAGGCTGTTCATCAAAGCCTCCTTCTCGTGATCGCCGGCCAGCAGCACGGCGAGGAGATAGGTCTGAGCCAGCAGGGTTTCGCGGTGCTTCGGGCCCAGAATCCTTAGGCGAACGTCGTAAACTTCACGAAACATCCGCTCGGCTAGCTCGCGATCGCCCTGATCGGCTAACAGCCAGGCAATTTGGGTTTTGGTCGCTGCCAGTAATAGTTCATGGTCTGGTTTGCGTTCGTCCTGCGGCGTATATCGGGTGCGGATTTCAAGTGCCTGCTGAAGGTGTTTCCGGCCCTGTTCAAATTCACCGATATCCTGTAAGCACCACCCATAATTGAAATGACTCGTGGCCAAATCGAGATCATCAGGGGGAAGTAGTCGTTCACGGATTTCCAGCGCCTGCTTGAGCAGCGGCTCTGCCGCGTCATATTGAGAACGGCTGCGACACACATAGCCGATGTTGTCCATAAGCGTGGCCTTCAGCAACGGGGTGTCCTCAGCGTATTTGAGAATTCGATTCGCACCCCGTTTGATAATTTCGTCGGCCGTCGTAGTGACGGCCACAGGTTCGTCGCCGGCAACACCCTGGCCGAGCTTCAGCGGGTCGAAATCGAGGAATAATCCGCTGTAAAAAGTAGAAACCGTCTTAGCGGATTCTTCCGCAACAAGGGCTTGCTTTTTCTCCGCTTCGGCCTGGATTTTGGCGGCATCGGCTGTCGCGGCTTGGAGTCTGGCGTCCTGCTCTGCCATTTCGGCAACATATCTCTTTTCCTGCGCCTCAACTCGCAATCGTTCGGCGATCAGCATCCGTGTCAGGACTAATGACGTCCAGGACAAGGCGAGTACGACAATGCAGGTCAAAGTAGCCACGGCTGGATTCCGCCGGCACCAGCGACGAAATCGCTCGAGCTTCCCAACCGGTCGCGCCAGGATCGGTTCGTCACGCAGAAAACGTCCCAAGTCTGCAGCGAGAATCCTGGCGGATGCATATCGCCGATCGGCGTCTTTTTGCAGGCACTTAAGACAGATCGTTTCCAGATCCTTATCGACTGCGGGATTCAACACACGCGGAGAAACTGGCTCTGCATGAATCACCTGCTCACACGTAATCCTGAAATTGGCCGCCTGGAAGGGAGGCCGGCCTGTCAGCAGGCAATAGAGCGTCGCGCCGAGCGAATAGACATCAGACAATGGACCGACATGTTCCCAGTCTCCCCGCGCCTGTTCCGGCGGCATGTAACTGGGAGTTCCCATGATATGGCCGGCGATGGTGAGGCTGGAATCGGCGGACTGGTGTTTTGCCAATCCGAAGTCTGTGACGCGCGGGAGCCCTTCCTTGGACAACAGCACATTTTGTGGCTTCAGATCGCGATGGATGATTCCGCGGTCATGTGCATATTGCATCGCCTCAGAGACCTGCTGCATGATGCGAGCGGCGTCCTTCGGCTCCAGCGGCGAATCCTTGACGCGACTCCAGAGGCTGACGCCATCCACAAAAGCCAGGGCCATGAAATGCTGGCCCTGATGTTCTCCTGCTTCAAATACAGGCACAATCGCAGGATGGTCCAACTGTGCGGCGGCTTTGGCCTCGTCGTGAAAACGCCGAATCTGCTCCGCGTCCGCCAACTCGCCAGACTTAATGAGTTTGACCGCAGCCAGTCTGCCAAGAGTTTTATGACGAGCCTTGTACACGACCCCCATGCCGCCACGAGCAATTTCGCTGAGAATCTCGTAGTCACCGATTTCGCTATTTTCAACGTGCGACGTGTCTTTGGTGGCCTTGGGATGCGAATAGATGATTGTCGACATCGCCGCTTCCGGCAACGGCCTGACAGGCACCACCATTCTTTCAGCAATGTTCGGCGGATCGAGCGGATCGAATACTTCAAACAACGCTCGAAGTGGCAAAGCCTGGTCCGGGAACCGTCGCCGGTACTCATCCCGATGCGGCGTCTGACCGCGTTGTACGCGTTCCCGGAATTCCACGCAGATGCAATCGATCAGCAATGTCTCTTCGGAGCTGATCTCCGGGTACTCTACGAGCAACGACTCGACAGCCGCTGTCTGGCCAGAGTCAACCAACTCTACAATCCGCTGCCGCAACTGCAACCATCTCTCGACTGCGGTTGGGGAGAACTCCATCGTCATTGGATCTACCTTAAAAAGGTCTATTCCGTTAATGGGTGCTCAGACTGCAAGAAGTGGAACATGCGCATGTCAATGAGGTTAAATAGGTAAATCCCTGATGACAGGAGTTCCGCCGGTCCACGAGCCTTTTGTAACACACATTTGGAGTGAAAGGCTACCGTCGGTTGGCCATTCTGTCTGCACTTTCTGACATATCACTAGAATCACGAGGCGATCTGGATCGCAAAAAAGAGGTCTACGCAGCCACGGGGCTTTTGAGTAAGAATCGGCCGGGTGGCATTGGTTTGGATGCCGCATGAAGCGAGGTCGTGGCACTGCTTTGCGACTGTACTCGGTCGTTAAGCAGTGGGTCTCGGGGCTTACGAATCGCTCTGGGCACTGCCTGGAACGTGTCTGAGACGGAATCGGTAGGGCGAGGGACCCAGAGGGTACCCCGCCGAGCGTTCTTGATTGCTGGTTGCAAAGTGTGGTGAACGAGGAACATCAGGGATTTTCTTGGTGAGTCCGGTCCCGTCAGGGCTGAGAGCGTGTTTGACAAGGGAGGGCGACGCTCCTGCGGAGCCTAAGACGAGCTTTGCCTCGGCGTCCGCCGGAGGCTTTCAAAGATTGCCTCCGGCGGA
>CAMAVF010000435.1 GCA_945861445.1 Planctomicrobium piriforme
CTGCTGCATTTGAATTTGCCGCAGGCGGCAGCGTGGTCCGCTGAGGATGTTGCTCGTCGCTGGCTGGTGTTGTGTCCGCCTCGGGGCATTGATGGTAAGCCGTTGACTGTCACGAAACAGTGGATCGCCGACCGCGTGCAGGATGCCGAATGGATCGCGGAATCTCGGCGCCGCCTGAGCGATCTGGGCTGGTTCATGAAGTTTCTCAAGGAACCGATCGCTCGCCGAGCCAACAAGGAAGACGACTGCACCGGGGCGTTCTGGGAAGGTCGGTTCAAGTCGATCGCGATCCTGGATGAAGCCAGTCTGCTGGCGACGTGTGCGTACATCGACTTGAATCCCGTGGCCGCAGGAATTGCTGCCACTCCTGAGAAATCGCCGCATACGTCGGTGAAGGCGCGGGTCGAACACTGTGCGTCCCAAGGCAAGCTCGACAAGCTGCGCGAGGGTTCGCCGTATGTCTCGAAGGTCAACCTGGAGAAGGATCACTGGTTGTTCCCCATTGAAGACAAACGAGACCCCAACGGTCACGGCCTGGCTGGAATGTTGCAGGGGATCTCACTGACGGGCTATCTGCAGTTGGTCGATTGGACCAGTCGTCTCGTGCGACCGGGCAAGGCTCGGGTGGCGTCGGAGACGCCGGCGTTGTTGTCGCGATTGGGAATTGACACTCACGGCTGGCAGGCGACGTTGGAGAAGCTGCTGGGGCCCGCGAAGCAGGTGGGCAGTTACTTTGGCAGCGATGAGCGGCTGACGGAAGTCGCTGCGAAGCAAGGCCGCCGCTTCGTGAAGAACGTAACGGGCCTCCAGTCGGCGCTGACCGCACCTCACGCCAGTTAGCGACGATCCCGGTGACCGAGTAAACCGCATATCTCTCATGGCATGGCTGCAATTTCCGGTTGCGGTCCGGCAGCTATTCGCGCCCAGTCGCGTCGGCTTGCTACAGCATCGTGGCGGTTCTCGCAAAAGGCGGTACTGCCCCGCGATTTAGACCCACAAACTCCTTCTAACCCACGCTCCCTGGCAGTTCCTGATTGAGATTCTAACAGATCCCCAATAAATAATATAATCAAAATGCCTGTCCTTTTATTCTTTTCGCCGTCAAGACGTGTTAGGCGTATCCTGTCCTGTCTTTTGGGGTTTAGTTGGGGGCGTCGATATGACACATTGGTCGTTAATGAAGCACGCTGGTTTCCATCCTGCCAAACTAAAAAACACCACTTGGGAGAGAGAAGCCAAGTGGTGCGACGCTGATTTTGATTCGACAGACGGACTGCGGACTATGCTGATTTCACCATGTCGCGGCAGGCTTTTTCGCATTTGCGGCATTCCTGGGCGCACTCCTTCATGTGCGCGTCGTCGAGGAATTTCTCGCACTCTTTGGCACAACGGCCGCAGGCATCAGCACATGCGGTGCAAATCATATTTGAGAACGGGCCGCCACGAGCGACGATTTCAGAAGCTGCGGAACACACGGTCGCACAATCCTGGCAATGAGTCAGGCTGACAAAATGGGTCTTCTTCCCCTCGTGCAACATGTGCGCACAATGGGTCGAACAACTGTCGCAAGCTCGTTGACAGTCCGAACAGGCTCGGGCGCACGCCATCATCACCTTATGGTCGGTCGAGTGCTCGACGGCGGCCGAAGTTCTGGCACTGGGAGCCTTTTCTTCGGTTTGGGCCTCTTTGGCGAATCCCCCGAAGAGGATAAACGTTACGGCAAACGAGGCGAGGCTGAGACTGCCGAATTTGAGAACCTTCATGAGCGTATTCCTTCCACTTCAGAGCAGCATTCCCACGCCAGCGACAGACATTGCCTGCTGTGTGCCGTGAATGCCATACGAGGAGATACGTAAGGCAATTGCCGTGCCGATCAGGAGGATCGGGACGATTGGCCTGTCGTCCGAAATAATATGCCTGTCCTTTTATTTTGTTAATTATGCCTGTCCTTTTATTTTTGTCCTTTTATTTTGGGTTGGGGTTTTGCTGCTGAGGTGAGTTGGTGGTGGGCGTTACGCTGGTGATTCGGTGGTTACTGCGGCGAGCATGCCGCAGGCGCCGTTGATGTCCTGGCCGCCGCTGTAACGGCGCTGGACGGGCATGCCGAGTTCTGCGGTGAGATAGTCGCGGAAGGCGTTGGCTTCCTCAGTGGAGGGGCGGTGGAACTGGCCGGTGGGATCGTTGACGTCGATCAGGTCGAGCAAAATCGGCAAGTCGCGGGTCAGTTCGGCCAGGGCTCGCGCTTCTTCACGCGTGGTGTTGATCCCGCCCAGGACCGTCCAGGCGAACGTAATACGCCGCCGGGTGGCCGCGTGGTATTCGCGGACCGCGGCGAGGAGTTCGGGCAGGGCGTAGACCTTTTCGATCGGCAGCAAAGTCTGCCGTTGTTCCGAAATCGCCGAGGTCAATGAGACGATCAAGCGGTAGCGATGCTTCTCTTCCGTGAAGCGCCGGATGCCGGGGACGATGCCGACCGTTGAAATGGTGATGGCCTTGGAGTTGATCGCCATGCCGCACGGTTCGGAAAAGATCTTCGCCGTCTGGATCACTCGGTCGTAGTTGAGCATTGGTTCGCCCATGCCCATAAACACGACTCCGCGGACGGGGTAGTCTGAATCGGCCTGGATCTGGGTGACTTGATCGACGATCTCCCACGTGGCGAGATTGCGTTGAAAGCCCATTCTGCCGGTCGCGCAAAAGGCACAGGCCAGGGCACAGCCAACCTGCGAGCTGACGCAGACAATGTACTTCTCATCGCCCGGGCGATGCATCAACGGGATCCGCACGGCTTCGAACTGGCCGTCTCCGTCACCCTTAAAGAGATACTTGGCAAACTTGTCGAAGGGGGAAATGACCTTGTCGACCAGGGTGAGCTGTGGAATCGTGGTGCGTTCGCGTATCTGCTGGAGCATCCGCCAAGAGAAATGGGGCAACTCAGCGGGGACCTCGGTCGCGCCGTTACGAACAACGGCCACTTGCAGTTGCCGAATGAGCCGCTCGGGAGGGGCCAGATCAGACAGGGCAGCGGCAAGTTCAGTCGAGGTCTGGTTCTTGAACAGGATCATGGGTCGCTGGGGCTATGGAGAATTCGCTGGAGGCGGGAGCGTTTGTTACCGGAAGTATGGGGAGGGACGGGTCTGCAAGCAAGCCCTGATCAAGTTACGCGGCTGCCGGTGTATCGCTTCGACTTTAGGGAATGTGTCTGAGCGGGGGGCTTGGAGGGAACTGTCTCAGAAGTCCTAAGGACTGATTGGCGTCATCCGTTCGGTCGTCGCAATCGCTGCGGCAAGAGTTGTCGTTATTGCCGGCAAAGTATCGGAATTCTCTTTGGAAAGTCGAATGCTGCCGGAATCTCATTAAATAGGTGCGGCGACTTGCGGGAACTGCCTCCTGGGTTGACCCTGTCAGCGAGCCGTGACGACGGTTGGCGGATGTCACTGCCGTCCCGTTTGTGAGCGACCTCGCGGTGTGCAACATGCTGTCGTGATTGATGTTGGGGATGTCTCCGGCAGTTTGTTGGCAGAGTGTGACGAGACGGAGTCACGTCCGGTCGCGCAAACTACGTTCCCCAAACCGAGCGGGAATCTCCCTCCCCAGGTCATACCAAGCCGCTGTATGAACCGGTTCCAGCCAAGTTGAGAAGCTGCCGGAACCACTCAAGACAAGCCGCCTTGGTCAGTTTCTAGCCAAATCCTGCGATGAACTGGCCGCACGATCCCCATAACCGGACAGATCGCGCCATTCTGCATTCTGTTCACTGGTATCAAGCACTCTCGGCGGGAACTCCGATCATTCGAGAGATCTCCGAGATGTTCAAAATGCTTCTGGTATTCGGCATCAACTATAGACTATATGTCTTAAATTGACCGCTCACCTTGCAGGCGATCCCAGAGTCCTGGATTGCCGGGAAGCATGGACCATCGGACCACAATTAGGACGCCACAAGTTCGCGACTTGGGCGGTGGATCGACATGAGCGGCGTTCATGAAAAACCACATGAATCTCTGGCAAACAGCCGTCAACATGCGATGCAGCGGTAACGGGAATCTAGGATCTGGGTTAACAATTCGTCATGAATAATTGTCAAATCCGGATCCTCGACCCAAAGTTTTAACAACAAGATAGGTAGTCTGGGATAACTGTTTGACACTTTGCATTTTGACGTTTACAGTCGCTTGGCAACTCTGGAGATTTCCCATTTTAACATTTCGAGATCCAGCGCGATCTTCTACACGCTCATCCGAGCCTAGTTTTGAACCAAACGTTCAGACACGAAATCCGGGCCGATTTCGCGAATGCCTTTCAGTAAGACGCCTTGTCAACAAGAGCGTTTTTGTATGCATGTCCCGTAACCTCATCCCGTAACCTCAACCTGCGGAGGCGATCCATGCCCATCACGATCTAGCGATCGCACGAACAATCCTCTGCACCGGCCGTCATCGACGTGGAACACGCATTGCGCAGACTCGAACGGCGATGCGACAGGACAGGACGGATTCGAACTTGGATCGACGATCCATCCAGGGAGGCTGATTGGCAAGCAAGTGAGCGCTGGACAACCCTCAGGATCACGGAGCGGCTCGGACACAAGTCAATAGCCTTGTGTCAATGACTCAACCCCAAACTGGCCCTTCCGACCCTGTACACGAAATAACCCCCTAAAACACCCCACATTCGTAGTTGCTGTGAAAGGTTTCGCATGAAGAAGATTCCGATGTCGAGTTGGTTGCAGAATTTATTTGGAGGATCAAAACGATCCTTGAAGAAGCGCAAGCCGGTCACGGCGACCAAGGTGGTTTCCCAGAATATGGAAACATTGGAGCAACGGACCCTGCTGACCGTCGATATCACGGTGAGCGCCCTCCTGGGTTCAGGGAGCGCAGACTTAGCGAGCGTTTCCGGAACTGAGGACGGCCGGGTTTTCCGCGATGGGAGTCCCAGTGTCGCCGGAGTCGCCAAAGCTTACCCCGGAACCTTGGATGCGGGTACGAATTTCGCATACGACAATTTTGGGCTCGTGAACTTAAGTGATTCGGCGACAGCGGTCACCATTACCTACACCGGCAATGCCACGCTGGTCGCTGGGGGGATCTTTAGTGTGGCTTACGCGGGATTCAATCCCGCCGACGTCTCGTCAAACTACTTGGCTGACGCTGGCTCCAGTATCACCGCAGCCGAGCCAGGACCGAAATCGTACGGGGTTGATATCGCCGCGCAACAGCCGTTTAACGTCGTCTTCTCGGATGTGGACGGCGGAGCCGCAAATGTTGGCATGGCCTATGACTTCACGGTGAGCCTGGATATCTACGATGTGGTCGTTACCGGGACAGCGGCCAGCGACGATCTGGTCGTGACCGCGACAGGCCCGAACTCGGGCACCTTCCAGCTCAATGGCGGACCCGTATTCAATTTCTCGGGCATTTATTCGTTCACGTTTGCGGGTGGCGGTGGTGGTGACACCCTGACCATCAACAATCCGGTTGATGGACTGTTTGCCCCGACCGACGGCATTGATTTCGACGGCGTGGCGGACGGCACACTGAACAACCTGGGTGGTGGTACGGTCGCCGGGACTGGCACCTACGATCCCACCAACTTGACGGATGGGACTCTGACCCACACCGAAGGTGCGACGGTCCAGACGATTACCTTCACTGGTTTGACACCCATCACCGACACGGTCATCGGCGCGACCTTCATCATCAATGGAACGGCTGCGGCCGACACGGTGACCATCAGCGACGGTCTGGGTGGAACCATTACGGTCGACAGCAATACCTTCGAATTGATCAACTTCGCGAACAAAGCGGCAGTCACGTTGAATACGTTGGCTGGCACTGACGGGGTCACGATTGACGCCACGGT
>CAMAVF010000436.1 GCA_945861445.1 Planctomicrobium piriforme
AACACGCGAAAGACTCCGCCGCCGTCGGGTCGGGCGGCAGCACGATCCCGGCGATGTGGGTGCCATCCTCGAACGGCACTGGCGATGACTTCAACCGCACCGGGTCGAGACGCACTCGACGAAATCGGACAATGCCGCCGACTTGAGAATCCGCATACAATCGAATTGTGGCGGTTCGTTGTGGAACAGTCAGACTCAATTCACTGCGTTTCCAGTCCTCCGCCAGATCCATCGGTCCAGTGGTGACTTCGGCCCCCTCCGTCGCGAATGCAATTTGAGATTTTGCACCCACAGTCCCTGAAGTCTCGACCTGCAGCCGATACTCGCCCGGGAGCAGGGGGACTTCCTGGAAGTAGTACGCGCGGCCCGTTTCACGCGTGGCAATGACGGCCGCCGAGGGCGGAAGCAGAAACTCCCGACCGGTGGCCACCGGGTCCAGCCGAAAGTCATGTTTGCCGCTCTCCACCGCCGGATTCCATTCCGCCGGTCGCCCGTGACTCTGATAGCGCGAAAAATCTCCGTTGCGCGGCAACGGCCCCGCCACAAACTCCGGGATCGTTACGAGCGGCTCAGCGGCTGAGCCTGATCCAGGGACGCTGAAGATGGCAATGGCCAGGAACGTGACGGTCCGGCCTCGGGCAGAACGTAGGGGTCGAGTCATTTCGTCGGCTCCTTCGTAAGCCACTCGAGATTGAATCGCGCAAAGGCGATCTTTTCGTACGGGTGTGTTGCGCCGGTTTCGTAGAGCAGTCCGATCGTCGAACCATTAGCCAGCGCCGCCATAGAGGAATAAGCGCCGGGGCCCGCGTCGATCTCGCGCGAAACCTTCCACGATTGCCCACCGTCGTCGCTGAGTCGGACCGTAAGATTGCTCCTGGCCTCGAACGGGCCGGCATGCGGTGGATTCGCGAAGAGCAGCAGGTCGCGACCTCCCGTCGCACGATTCGGAAATCGGAGAATGCTGGCCTGGCAACCAGGATCGGGCAGCGACTCTTCATTGTTCTCCTTAAACCACGTTTCGCCTTGGTCCTTGCTCACGGCCACGAAACGCCGTCGGCCCCCCTGACGCATGTTCATGAGCAGCGAACCGTCGCTCAGTTCGACCACTTGCGATTCGTTGCAGCCTTTGTTGTTCACGGGCGCCCCGGCTCGCCAGGTTCGACCGCGGTCGTCGCTGAAAATGACGCGAGACCCTTCCTTGGAATAGCCGGGAATCACGAGCCGGCCGCTCTTCAATTGGATGCCGATGCCCGGACCTGCGGCGAAGTGACCGACGCTCTCCGTGATCTCCTGCGGCGGCGACCAGGTCACACCATCGTCGACGCTGCGCAGGATCAGGCAGCGCCCGTGCCACTCGGTTTTTAGCAGATTGGCAAGGCCACCTCGGATCTCCTGGCAACAGATCAGGAGTTCGCCCGTCGTTCGATCGACGACCGGGCAGGGCTGCATGATCGCCTCTCCCTTGCCCGCGAGCACAACTTGCATCGGTTGCCAGTTGACGCCATATCCAAACGTGCGCGGATAGCCGTTGAGATTGCGGGGCTGGCTGGGCGGGTTTTCATACAGGCTGCGTTTGAGTACCAGATTCGTGGGATCGCCGTCATCCCCCTGGCGCGCCTCGCAAAACGCCAGAATCGTCCCCTTGGGCGACACAATCAGCGACGGAATACGGTAAATATTTACATCGTCGTGACCGCTGATGAACAGATCCTGCCTCGTAAAAAACGGCTCCGCCCGCAGTTCCGTACTCGCTGCGATCACGATCGCCATCGCCATTGCAACTCGCATCGCGAAGAAGGCAGTTCGCAGGTTTCGCGCAATCATCCGCTCTCTCCTGGTATTTGAGTTGGGGTGTGATAAGCCGTGACGGCCGGGCTTCTTGGCAAAACATCTCGGCCTGATCACTTCGATTCCCTTGATTTCAACGGCGGCAAATCATCCAGCTCCAGGAACGTGCCGCGGATCCACGGCACGCCGAACATGTGCGGGTTGGAACTGCTGGCGGGGGCGGTGTCGTCGGTGTAATGCACGACGAAGATGCGGCCATCGTCGAGTTGCGTCCAGCCGGAGTAACCTTGCTCGTGTCCGTTGACGCTGGCTTCCACTTCGACGATGTGATCGAGTTGATGTTGGTCGGGGAAACCGTCGCGCGCCGCGGACCATGACATCACATGCCGTCCCGCCGCCGGGTCTTCCGTGATTGCCTCGAAGCGTCGCCATTGGCTGTAACCGGTCACGTCCGGCGAAATCTGGACTGCGTAGACATCCGGATGCTGAACCTTGAACCGATGGTAGTCGTATCCGAAAACTTCGTACTGGTTGCGCGGCTCGTTGCCGAACGCCAGCGCGTGGCTGCTGATCCGGCCCCACGGCAGATCGCTCAAGCGGCTGTCTCCCTGATCGGTGTCCCAGACAGGTTTTCCGTCGACGAACAGTTCCATGCGACCGGCTCTGCTGACGACGCGGTAGGTGTGAAACTCACCGGTTGCGATCTCGGCGCGCAGCTTGGGATCGTGAGCCATCACGACATGATCGGGGAACAGCCGCAGTACGCCGGCGAACGGCACGCAAACGCTTGCCGCCCGGCCGGCGTTCGCCTGCACCAGCACCTCGAAGGTAAGATCGACAGAGGTCTTGGCCGTATCGGCGGGACGCAGGTTATACATCGTGAACTGGCCGCGGTTTCCGTCATTGTCCAGATGAAAGACGCCGTCCTTCAGGCCGATGGAATGCCGGTCGTTGTAGTGACCGCCGGCTGGCTGCGGCCCGGTGGGATCATCCACATCGCCAATCCAGGCGCGCAGCGCGGCCCGCCCGACTCCTGAGCGAAACGTCACCATGAGGCGACCATCCTGTAACAAGCCAGCGCACGTCCGCCCGGTGATGGGAAAGGGCACGTGCTGGTACTTCCAGGTCTTGCCGCCGTCTGTCGAGAAGCCTTTGGCCCCCGGCAAGCCGTCGGCGCGCGATTCGCGGGCGATCACGAACATGCGTCCATCGGCAAGCGGAACTGGACTCGGCTCGGAGAGACTATGGGGCGGATAGTGGTTGGGTTGACCAATGAACTCCCACGTCTTGCCACGATCCATCGAACGATAGTAATCGAGGATTTCGACAGTCGCCGGCTTGGCAAAGTACGACGCGGCCAGGAACCATGATCCGTCTTCGAGTTCAGCGATCCGGCTGGGGACAATGCAGCCTCCGCCCCCCACGTCTTTGGCTCTCAGCCAGCGTTCATTGATCCAGGTTTTTCCTTCGTCCCTGCTGTCGTAGAGCAACAGATCCCAGGTCGCGACGGTCTGGTCGCCGCCCGAGGGAACATCAACCAGAAGGAGCAGCGTGCCATCTTTGAGTCGCTGTAAACGGGGACAATTCGGGTGAGTCCCCTGCGGGGTCGGGACGCGGGTCGGCTCATCCCACGTCCGACCCAGGTCGTAACTGTGGGCTACCGACAGTCCGTCTCCCCCGCCGCCCGTATGCGAACTGTTCCGCCAGACGCAGACCAGATGGTCTTTCCCCGCTTGAGCGACATCAGGAAATCCGTGGTGCGAGCCCGGCTTACGGAAGATCGTGACATGCTTGCCGGGTTTGCGCCACGTGGATCGCAGCGATTGAAACCGGAACCCACGATGGACGTCCACCACGCGATCCCGCTTGGCGAGCGGATGAGGTCGTACCTCTTCCAACGCGGGATCAGGCCGGTCGCGCACCTGCAATCCGTCGATGGCCGGCGCGTTCGGCGACATCTCGACCTGCACGGCATCGAGGACGTCCACGTCGGTGTGAAGCGGGACATTCTCGGCGATGAGGAACCAGTCTTCGTCCCCCCGTCCGCTGACCCAGGCCGACAGCCGTTTGCTTTTCATGTCCACCCGCAGTTTGAAATCAAACGGCGTGTTGGGCCGCGCAAACGGGGCGAAATAATCGATGCGGCCGTCTGAAATCCAGCAGTTCACATGGGCCATCTTCTCACCTCGGCCATCGTTGCCCAGCCCGAACCGGACGGCCGGCGTGAATTTTCCGTCACGCCGAGTCCCCACGGCGATCACTTCCAACAACTGCGGATGCCCGTCCGGCAGCGGCTTTTGTTCCTGGACTTCGAATCCCCCCGGCACGGTTTCCTTGGCAATCGTGGGAACCCGTGTCTTGTTGGGCTCGACCACGTCTCCTGCCGGTCGCCATTCGGGCAGGCCGCCCACATACTTGATCGGATTCGCCGGCCCCATGTGGACCGTGGCGTAGACGTACACCACCCCTTCGACGGGCGGCAACTTACCCACGAACTGACGGTTCGTCGCCGCGCCCTCTGCGGGGCGTTCGTAACGAAACGACAAACCGGCCGGTGGATCCGGTGAGAGTCTTTCATCGGCAGAGACGCCCGCTGCAGTAACAGCAACGATGCATGAGAGAAGAACCGGAATCCTCTGCAAAAAGTGTTTCATTTACCATCCCTTTGAAGGAGGTCCGATTCGAATCGTTCGACTTCCGGAAACTTCGTGTTGCCCCGCAACAGCGGGCCAATGCGCGGGCGCCGGTTGTTGTAGACTTCGACTGCGTCGGCATCGGCGTAGCGCAGGAATAGAATTCGGCGGTCGCGGTCCGGCGAGAAATTCCCCTGCGATTTGTGCAGCATCCAGCAGTGGAAAACGATCGCTTCGCCGGCCTGCATGGGGACGGGAATTGCCGTCGATTCGTCGACGACGAGTTCGATTGATTTCTCCGCCTGTTTGTCCGCGAGATTCAGGCCCGGCTCGATCTGGCCGCGCTGGTGACTGGCCGGCACGATCCACAGGCACCCGTTCGACTCGTCGGTGTCGTCGAGGGCCGTCAGCATGGTCAGCGAATTGTAAGGTTCGAGTTCGCCGTAGCCGTTGTCCTGGTGCCAGCCGAACGCTTTGGTGTTGCCGCGCATCTTGAACGTGAGTTGCGACGTCACGCCCTTGATGTTCGGCCCGATCAATTGCTGGGCGACGTCGACCGGCGGCCCGCGGTAATAATAGTCGCGCACCACGGCGGAACGATGATGAATGTCGCTGAGCAGCGAATTCTGCAGCCACGTCTTCGCGGGATCGAACTCGCCTTTTTCCGCCCGCCAAGCCGCCATGCTTTCCGTTCGCATGGCCTCCAGCCCGGCATCCGTGAGGACTCGGCCGAGGTGAAGGAATCCCTGTTCGGCGTACGCTCGCTCCTCGATTTCGTCGGGAGTGCGAAAAAACAACCGATTGCGGTCCTTCATTTGTCTTCCTCTCGCACTCGCGATGCGCCACACGCCGCCATCGTTGTTTCTTAAAAGGGTGTGGCTCGCTGACGCATCTCCGGTTCCCAAGGGCTGGTGGGCTGGTCCTATTGGCTTGAGAACACCACTGCCAACTCGGTTTCGGAGATGACGGGCCACTTGTCGTCCTGCAGTGCCTTGGCGATCAGTTTGAGAGACCAGTCGCCTTTCAGCCGATCATCGTTCACCGTGGTGATTTTCAACGTGCCGCGGTCTTGATTGGGGGGAAGCACGAGCGGTTCGGCATGCAGCAGACCGGCAACCTCCTCCGGCACGACGAGTGTGATCGTCGTCGAAACCGGCAACTTGGCCGAACGTGAAATGCTCACAGGGATCTCGAACGACTCACCGATCCGAACCGTTGATTCACCGGCCGGCGTGGTCAGTTTCAGCACCGCCCCTTCCATGATCATCGTGATCGCGGCATCGGCGGGCTTCGTCAGATAGCGAAGATTGCCTTTCGGGTCGGCGACGGCTGCGACCCCCTGCGTGGACATTCGCATTGTGAATTCCGTTCCCAGCCACTCGGACATCCAAGTGGGATAAACCACTCGCGTTTCGTCCGCCGGAACACGAACGTCGAGGCC
>CAMAVF010000437.1 GCA_945861445.1 Planctomicrobium piriforme
TTGATTTCAGCGGTGTGCCCGGCCTTCTCTTTGTTTGGGGCCCACCAGAAGTTGAAGCCGTTGACATCGCTGTGCGAAAAGCGAATCGAGCGATGATGCGGATGGTCGGGGTCTTCGCCCGGCACGCCCACCTTCATCGGATAATGCCGGGTCACATTCTCACCATTGGGGCCGATCACCGGATACAGAAACGGAGCCACCCACTCCTTGTGCCGCCACTCGGTAAAGAGCTGTTCGTCAATCGTCACACGAATGCGATCATCCAGTTCCGTGATCGAAACGTCCGCAAACAACTGGCCGCTGAATGCCAGGACCAACAGCATCCCGGTGATGGAAACACTTTTCATGTGGCAAGACTCTCGGTTAGTCGCTGATTGAATATGCGACCTGCGGTGATAGCATATTCTCATGGACCCGGCAAACGACCTGGCCTAATCACCGGTAGCCGCACTCGCCAGAGTGCGGGCGATCAATCAATCGGCCCGCGTTCTGGCGAACGCGGCTACACAACTGGACTGCCCGAACAAATTGGTGAGAAATCCTCTATCGGGATCAACAATGCAGCGGTAGCATAAGGGAAGTCTGCAACTCCGTTACCGATTTTCGAGTCATCTCAGCGGAGTGTCGCCCGTTCGGGTCGCATCCTGTCTTGAGTCTTGATCAGCAACCATGTCGATCGGAAAATCTCACGTAATCCCTTCACCAGGCGAGGAGTCCAGATCATGGGAGTCGTCCGCGAAATCCTTTCTCTAAAGCGATGTTCCGACTTGCGTTGTACACAGCCCGCTGAAACGGTGCTCAGGGCCACGCAGCGCATGAATGAGCATGGCATCGGTGCCTTGTTGGTCATGGATCAGGGCCGGCTGGTGGGAATCTTCACCGAGCGCGACGTCCTACGGCGCGTGGTCGCAGCTGAATTGGCTCCCGACTCTGTGCTCGTGGCCGATGTGATGACGACGTCGATCGCCTTCTGCACGCCCGACACGCCGATTGATGATGCTCGGACGACCTTTAAGCAACATCGCATTCGCCATCTGCCGGTCGTCGATGAGGACGGAGACGTGCAGGGATTGATCTCCATCGGGGATCTGAACGCCTACGACGCCAATCATCAGGAAGTGACAATTCACTTCCTGAATGAGTATTTGCACGGACGCGTTTGAGGCAAGACCTTAAAGTTGCGTCAACCGTGTAAATAACGAATTTCCATCTCCCCTCGCCTCGGTACTCCGGGGAGAGGGGTTGGGGGTGAGGGGCTTTGCGAGCGTCATTGAGATCGCTTCATCCAAAGGGCATTTTCTCTGCAGATTCAGAACTCCGCTTCATTGGTTAATCGTTCCCCTCACCCCCAGCCCCTTCCCCAGATTACTGGGGCGAGGGGAGATAATTCGTCCTCGGGGGCGACGCTTAAACTGCTAGACCGCAGTCAATTGGGGAAATCGCTCCAATCTCTTACTCCACCGTCCAGGTCTCGCCAGAGTTGAACAGTTTTTGCAGATCGCCCGGGCCACGCTGGCGGCGAGCGTCGGCAATCTGATTGTTCAGCAACTCCTCATACCGGGGAGCATCCACAGCGCGGAAGACGCCGATCGGCTCGGGGAAATCGGGGTAGCGCATGCGGGCCAGCAGGTAGGCCAACGTGGGCTCGGTTGTCCGCTCGTCGTGGAACAGCAAGTCGTCTTCCTTGATGCTGCCGTCGAGTGGCACGATTTCGGGATGCATGCCATTCAGCCGGATCCCCTTGTCGCGGTTCTTGCCGAAGATCAACGGCTTGCCGTGTTCGAGTTCCAGCAGGGTTTCCGCCTTGGTGTCGCGATCGGTGGCATAGTCGAAGGCACCGTCGTTGAACACGTTGCAATTCTGATAGACCTCGACGAACGACGTGCCGCGATGTTCCGCAGCCCGCTTGAGTACCATCGTTAAATGCTTGATGTTGACATCGACGGACCGAGCGACAAACGTGGCTTCGCAGCCGATGGCGACCGACAGCGGATGCAGCGGATTGTCGATCACGCCCATCGGCGTGCTCTTGGTGACTTGCCCCAGCAACGACGTCGGCGAATACTGGCCCTTGGTCAGCCCATAGATGCGATTGTTGAAGAGGATGATGTTGAGATCAATGTTGCGGCGGATGGCGTGCATCAGGTGGTTGCCACCTATGCTGAGTGCATCGCCGTCGCCCGTGATGACCCAGACCGAAATATCAGGCCGGCTGGCCTTGAGGCCCGTCGCCACGCCCGGCGCCCGACCGTGGATCGAGTGGATGCCATAGGTATTGACGTAATAGGGAAAACGACTCGAGCAACCGATACCCGAAATGAACACGGTCTTTTCCGGCGGCACACCAAGAGTCGGCAGCACCTTTTTCATTTGGGCCAGGATGGAATAGTCTCCACAGCCCGGACACCAGCGAATCTCCTGATCGCTGGAGAAGTCTTTGGAAGTCAGCACAGGTAATATTGTGTCGATAGTCATCTTGATCTGCTCCTGATTGCGCGGTGAGAGCGATTCGTTATTAGTTGTGTTTTAGGTGTAATAAGGCAATAGTTTCTCTCCCCTCGCCTCGGTACGCCGGGGAGAGGGGCTGGGGGTGAGGGGCTTTGCGAGCGTCGTTCGATTCGCAATTCATTGAGGCTGTTTCCTGAGAAATCACGACTCCGCATCAATGGTAGATCGTTCCCCTCACCCCCGACCCCTCTCCTCGGAGTACCGAGGCGAGGGGAGATTATTCAGACATATTGAACCGCAGTCGCCTGACGAAGTCCCTCACGCCAGCATGTCTTCGATTTTCTTGACGACTTCGCGGACGGCGAACGGCTTCCCCTGGACCTTATTCAAACCGACAGCATCCACCAGGAACTCGGCACGAACCAGCATCCTCAATTGCCCGCGATTCAGTTCGGGAATCAGCACCCGGTCGTAGAGTTGCAGAATCTCGCCGAGGTTCGTGGGAAACGGATTGAGGTAGCGCAAATGAGCATGGGCCACCAAGCCGCCATTGGCCTGCGCGCACTGCACCGCGGTGGCACAGGCGCCATACGTGCCACCCCAACTCAGGACCAGCACTCGGCCCCGTTCTGGGCCGCTCACCTCTTGCAGCGGGATGTCCATCGCGATCCCCGCGACCTTGCTGGCTCGCAGGTTGACCATGTGCTGATGATTGTCGGCGTCGTAGCACACATTGCCGGTGATATCCTGCTTTTCCAGACCGCCAATGCGATGCATCAGCCCCGGAGTACCAGGAATTGCCCAGGGACGGGACAATCGCTCATTCCGCTCGTAAGGCAGGAATTCATGTCCGTTGCTGGGGGCGATCGGGTGCGAGACTTTCCACGAGGGCAGCGTCTCGACATCGGGAATCTTCCAGGGTTCAGCACCGTTGGCAATATATCCGTCGGACAGCAGCATGACCGGCGTCATGTAACGCGTGGCGATGCGCCAGGCTTCGTGCACCACGTCGAAGCAGTCCGCGGGACTGCGTGCGGCAATTACCGGCAGCGGACACTCGCCATTGCGGCCGAACATGGCTTGCAGCAAGTCCGCCTGTTCGGTCTTCGTGGGCAAACCGGTGCTCGGTCCACCGCGCTGCACGTTGATGATCAACACGGGCAGTTCGGTCATCACTGCCAGTCCGATGGCCTCTCCCTTGAGCGCAATTCCCGGCCCGCTGGAGGCGGTTGCTCCCAGGGCACCGCCGAACGCCGCGCCAATGGCAGACGTAATGGCCGCGATCTCATCTTCAGCCTGGAAGGTCCGCACCCCGAAGTTCTTGAATCTGACCAACTCGTGCAGAATATCACTGGCGGGGGTGATGGGATAGCTGCCATAGAACAATTCGCAGCCGCTCCGTTCGGCCGCAGTCACCAAGCCCCAGGCCAGGGCCTGGTTGCCGGTGATGTTACGGTACAAGCCGGGTCGCAACTGGGCCTTGTTGACCGAATAGCGACTCACCATCGCCTCGGTCGTTTCACCATAGTTGTAGCCGGCATGCAGGGCTCGACGGTTGGCTTCGGCGACGGCGGGATTCTTGCCGAATTTCTCTTCGATGTACCGCATGGTCGGTTCGGTCGACCGGCCGTAGAGCCAGAAGATCAAGCCCATCGCGTAGAAGTTGCGGCAGCGATCGCTTTCCTTCACCCCCAGACCCAGACCGTCAACCGCCAACCGTGTGAGTTTGGTCATATCGACCGGGAAGAGTTGGTAACCGGACAGACTGTCGTCCTCAATTGGATTTTTAGCATAGCCGGCCTGCTCGAGTCCCTTGGCGTTGAAGGCGTCGGAATTCAGGATCAGAATCCCGCCGGGGATTAGGTCGGCCAGGTTCGTGACCAGAGCGGCCGGATTCATCGCCACCAGCGCATCGACTTGATCGCCGGGCGTGAAGATTTCCGTATTGGCAAATCGGATTTGAAAACCGCTCACGCCGGCCTTGGTGCCGGCCGGGGCTCGGATCTCGGCCGGGAAATCGGGAAACGTGGCGATATCGTTGCCCGCCAACGCCGAGGTGTTGGTCAATTGAGTACCGGCCAGTTGCATGCCGTCGCCCGAGTCACCGCAAAACCTCACGGTCGCAGCGTTCAACTCGTGCACAGGTTTGGAGCTTAACCGGTCGCCAAGCAGGGGATCCTTCGTGTAAGTTGCCATAAGCGCTTTCTCATCAAATCGACTGATAACTCCGCTGAGCGCGCAACGTCAGCCGACATTGCGTCCAGCGTAGGAAAGAAGGCGAGGCAGATCAAAAGAAACCGAGGCAGAGAGAACCGCGGGTGAATTGGCGCACAACGAGCCCGGTAAACTCCGTGAAACGCAACGCGTGGCACGGGGTCGGATGAATCCGACATATTGATTCGCTCCCTCGGAGTCGAATCCAGCCTGAACTTGACGTTCACGGCTCGCCCTTGCTGTGATCAATGGCCCAAAGATCGATGGCTGGACACGGTTTGCAACACCACGTCACCAATCGAGTACAGCCACCCTTCCGAAGTCGGAAGAGTTCGTCGTCCTATCACAATCTGCAATCTCTAGTTATCGATTCGTCAAGGCTTGCTTGATCGATTTTGCTGATCCGAGATTTTTCAATAATGGACGCGGGCGAGGGCCGATTCAGAGGTCCATCTCACCGATTCTACCAACGCACAGCTCAGAGTCTAGCTCAGAGTGGTTGTTGTTTCCCCATTAGGAATCTACTGTCTTGCAGATGTCGATCCGCCGAGGCCGGGCGATTGCTTCCCAGTCGGCGGCCAACAGGATGATGGAATTCGTCAACGAGCCTGCATTGAACGCGACCCGTTCGTGCATTTGCCCAATCGACGTGTCGGCGAATAACTCGAAGGGGAGAATGGGAGGTCCGAACGGAGGGACCGCGCCGGGCACCAGCCCGGTCAGTTCCAGAAGTTCCTCCGGAGTCGCAAAGCGGGTCTTTCTGACCTTCAACTCCCGTTTGATCGCGGCGGAATCCAGCTTGCGGTCCGCCGGGATGACAAACAGGCGAAACACGTCATCTGTTCGCAACAGCAGCGCCTTCGCGCCGACCCCCAGGGCTTCTCCCCGTGCGGCAGCGGACTCCTCGGATGTGTAGGTCGGCAAGTGTTCCTTCACCGTGAAGGCGACGCCATGCCGAGTGAGGAGTTGGCGAATCTTGGTCAGCACGGTATCGGACATCAGGTTGAAAGCTCGCTTTTTACACGTGGAAAGAGACATTCAAACGAATCGGTTCGCAGCTCAGAGCGTGTTTGAAATTGCAAGATTCGGGAGGGCGAGGCTCCCGCCGAGCCTAGTACGACCGCAGGTCGGCGACCGCCGGAGGCTGCTATTAATGCCTCCGGCGGACGCCGAGCTAAAGCTCGTGTT
>CAMAVF010000438.1 GCA_945861445.1 Planctomicrobium piriforme
CGGCGCCACGGCTGTTGCCGGCTTGCTTTCAGTCAGCGCTGTGGGCTTGCTCGTGGGCTTTGGCACATCATCAGCGTTAATCGCAGCCAGCGGCGTCAAGAGCAGGGCGGTGAGGAGTGTGAGTGCGTATTTCATAGTTGTTGAACTCAAGGAAATTTTCCCCTTCCACTTGATTTCGAGAATCGATCCAAGCAGGGAATAAATTCCATTGTACTAAAATCCAGTTGTTTCCGGAAGACTTCACAATTCATCGTATATCCATAGAATAAGGCAATTACCCCGTTCCAAAAGCGAACTGAGCCATCATGACGAGGAGGGTAGCCAGATGTACGACGAGTCCACGATTGCCTCTTACAAACAGAATGGATTCGCTGTCATCCCGGGCCTTTTTTCGGCAGAGGAACTGAAAGACATTGAACGTCATCTGGACGCACACCTCCGGCTGGACCTCGCGACTGCTCCGATTGGCGATGTCATTATCGAAGAGGACGCTGCGAGGTCTCTGCGGTGCCTGTTTCGGATTCACGAGCGTTCCGCGTATTTCGACACGCTCATGCGTGACTCGCGCCTGATGAAGCTTGTTCAGCAGATCTTCGACGGTGCGGACGTCGTTGCGGACGGCACCATGCTAATCGACAAGGCACCGTTCACCACCTACGAGTTTCCCTGGCATCAGGACAACGCCTATCAGTTCTGGAATCCCCCCGACGCTGTCGCAGTGACCCTGGCGGTAGATGAATCAACCGCAGAAAGCGGTGCCATCGTCTGCCTCGCGGGATCTCACCGGGGAAGCATTCTGCCTCACCAGCCTTCCGGTGTCTTTGGAGCGAGTCGAAGCCTCGTGAAGACTCCAAACGCCGATGAACATCCCGCAGTCACGGTTTCGCTGAAGCCCGGAGACGTTTCGTTACATCATGTTAATACCATCCACCGCACCGGCCCCAATCGAACTCCCAATCACCGCCGGAATCTCGGTTTCGCTTATCACTCATCGCGATCCGTATGCGACAAAGTCGCCGTGGACCAGTACAAATGCGATCTGGAAAAGTTTCTGCAAACGCACTAATTTCAATCGACGCTTTACCGGATCGCTTCCAAGACGCTAATCGCATTTATTTACGGCAATTCAAGACGTGGCTTCTTTTGCCTATTCCGGGGAAGAAACGGGGACAGGTCCAGTTTGTTGACGGGGCTGAGGTGCGTGAGTAGTTTGTCGGGCCATCATGCCTCGTACATCTCGCTTCGCTCCTGGTGGAATGGTCTTTCATGTGTTGAATCGCGGCGTCGGCCGACGTCGGATTTTTGACAAGGACGCGGACTACGACGCGTTGAGGCGATCCTCGAAGAGACCTTGGCAATGTGTCCGATGCGAATCTGTGTGTACTGCTTGATGCCGAACCATTGGCATTTCGTGTTGTGGCCGGAAGCGGACGACCAACTCGCGGCGTTCATGCAACGACTCTCGGTGACTCATGTCACACGCTGGCAAAAGCATCGTCGTGTCGTCGGTGAAGGGCATCTGTATCAAGGACGAATCAAATCGTTCCCTGTCGAGACCGAGGACTACTTTTATCAGGTGGTCCGTTATGTGGAGCGCAACGCGTTGCGAGCGAACCTGTGCTCGCGTGCGGAAGAGTGGCGTTGGGGCAGTCTGTGGCGTCGCGAGCATGGCTCACCCGCTCAACGGCAATTACTCAGTGACTGGCCCATGCCACGTCCTCGGCAGTGGATTGAGCAAGTTAATCGTCGACAAACTGACGCCGAAGTAAACGCCATCCGTGTGAGCGTCATTCGAGGCCAACCCTTTGGATCAGCGAATTGGGTTCAACGCACCGCCAAAGCGCTGGGATTGGAATCCAAGTTACGACCTCCAGGACGACCGCGAAACTCCGGCAACGATGGAACCTGAAGCGTTACTGGAGTCGCGGTAGGGATGGGCCTTTCGGCCCACCCCCCGCACAGATCCGTACGTGCGGGACTACCGCATACGGCTCTTACCTTGGGTCTGACGGTCCGTTGTAAAACAACGTTACTTGCCGTATGTAAGACAGACAGATATCCACAGTTGACCTGGCTCTGAGTCCAGAAGTGGTCGCCGGCCTTACGTTTCCCTTGGTCGATCCCCTTTCCTCCACGGACTCCGCCACCGGTGTTCCGGCTTTGTTCGCCCGCTTCGATGGTACTACGAGATCGTCCGACTCCTCGGCAGCGTGCATGTTGGACGTACGGCACAGCCTTCTCCAACCGTCCCAACCGCAACACGTTGCTGAAGGAAACTGCCGAGGTCTCCAGGTTTCCGCGAGGTAAGTGTCCGTTCATGCACATGGTCTCTGACTCCGTGGCGTCGATCGTCAACTCGCGGTCTTGATTACGCTGACAGATCGTGTTGCCTTCCCCCTGACAGGACGAGGTCGGCACGCACAAATGGATGATTTCGGAGCTCAATGGCTGGCCTGAACTTCCCCCTGTCAACGCTTCACCCGCCCCCTCACGAGAACCGGCGCATGACTCGGGGCCAAACTGGTACGCTCTCCCTTGTTTGTGCGGCTCTTGCATCCGCTACCTACCTCCGACTTTTACCGGCGCTTTCCCTGTCCCCGTTTCCCTTCCCGGAAAATACATTGCGTGTCGCGCTGCCACAGCAAGAAAGTTGGCGAAAGACATTCAAGCACGTCGGACGGGGGCGGTGAAAGCGGCCAGGGAAATCTTCGGTCGAAACCATCTTGCCAAAGTTTTCCAGCTGAAATCCCCCGTGGGTTGGCGAGAGCTGGGCGAGAAGCATATAGTTCCGCTGGTGGTCGGTGGCCGGCCCGAGATGGCATCGCTGAGCTTTCAACATCCCGAGGCACCGGCGCTGACCACCTTGCTCACAGTGCGCATGTTACAATTACAACGGGATTTTTTGGCAGCCGGGTAATTCAACCCCATGCTCTCGCACGAGCCGCGGCATGTGGATGTCTATCTGGCGGCCCTGGATGAAGTCATGAGAGAAATCGCCCAGGCTATCGCCGCGGAAGATGTTCGCACCCGCATCGGCGGCCCGGTGAAGCACACTCATTTTGCACGTTTGACTTAACGCAAGGACTTTGAGGAGCAATATGGCGACTTCTGCAGGCGTTACTCGCGGTGAATTGATTGCTGGGTTCGGCAAGCTGGGCATTCAGCCTGGCGCGGTGGTCTTGCTCCATTCGGCCATGCGCACGGTGGGCCGTATTGAAGGAGGCGCAGAGGCTGTGATTGATGCCCTGCTGGAGATCGTTGGACCTACGGGAACTCTCGTCGTGCCCACCTATACCTTCGCGCACGAGGCCGAAGAGGATCCGATCATTGATCCCGCCCAGGACAAGGCCGAGATGGGCATCATTACAGAGACCGCTCGCCGCCGGCCGAATGCACTCCGCAGTACCGCTTTTCGCCACAGTTTCTCTGCCATCGGCCCGCGGGCGGAAGTCATTACCCGTACCGATCCCGCTCTATGCGCCTTCGATCCGCGTTCCACCTTTGGTGTGATGCTGGCGCTCAACACGCAGGTGGTCTTGCTGGGCGTGACCTACACCAGTTCCACCAGCCATCACTTCGCCGAATTCATGAGCGAAGTCCCTTATCGGCAAACCATACCCAAGCAAGTGAAAGTCCGCCTCGCTGACGGCACCGTGGTTCCCCAGGCCATGACAGACTATCAGCCCAAAAGTTCCGGCGGTTCTTACTATGGCACGCGCAGCCCTGATTTTAACCGGCTGGGAATGATGCTGGAGAAACAAGGGAGCGTGGCGAAAACATTTGTCGGCAATGCCGCAGTGCGGAAGTTCCCCATGCGCGATCTAATTGATCTGACCTTGGTGGAAGCTGCCCGAGATTACAACATCTTTCGCACGGCGGAAGGCGCAGCCGGCTCTTTGACCGAACTCGATTTCGGACAGTGCCTCATGTGCCCGCAGTTCCCAGATGGCGCCGGCCGGCCGAACCGCGTGCAATGGTGCGTGCAAGACTTGGGCAAGCTTGAGCTTCCCGCTTCCTCCTAAGAATTACGGCGGTGCAGTATGTGGCTCGGTCTGGCGTGGGTTGACTGGGTGATTATCGTCGGCTTTCTGGTCGGACGGTCGCCTGGCCACCGCCGATCGCAACGGCCACATTTGGTTCTGGAAAATTAACGACGGCGAGCTGCCCCGACTTAGGCTTGCGAAACGCGCCCATGGTAATGACTGCCAAGGGAAGGATAAACACAGAGAGGCCGCACAGTGCCAACAGAATTTGGGGAGGGAATAGAAAAGATGGGAGCCGATCGTCGTCCACAAGGACGGCGGTGAGAACGATTAATAGCGGGCCAACTTGAGCCCATACGATCGAACGGCTCATGACTTACACTGCCTAACGAGGTTAACCCGCGTGTGCCCACAGGTGACATGATATGCCAAACCCGATCGCGGCACACGTCGGGTTGTTAGGCAAAGCATCACCGGGCCACGATGAGTGATGGTCAATTCAATCTATTCTCGGCCTCGTCGCTCCGGCGCATCGCGTCGTGATGCCGTTTCCTGGCAACCTACGAGACGAGGTTCACGGCTAAAACTGCCACCATTTCTTGTTTTGATTCCGCTATTCACGCTGCCATTCGGCACAATGCTTCTGGACAATCTATTGGGCAAATGGAAGTGTAGTCGCACATTTCAGGATCATTCTGCAGCCGAGTCTGCGCATGTGGCCTCTGGCGTCACCATCGGATAAAATCCGCGCGGGTCAATCACCCATGGTTCACAATCTCGACAGGGACTTTACATGCCTCGACAAACGATGGTTCTGACTGCGGCCGCCCTGGTTATAGCGGCGTGCCCACTCCTGCGAGCCGAAGAAACGGCCGCGCTCGAGTATGAGGTCCGCGCGGAGGCAATTCTTCAGAAACTCAGCCCTGATTTCTGCTGGTTTCATCCGCGGGCGACGGCCTTGCCCGGATTGGGGAAGAACGGCCAGCCCGCCGTCATCGTCACCACGCAGAAACATCTGGCCGCCGACGACCACTATTCCGGGTTGTATTTCCTGAGATCGGACGATCTGGGCAAGACTTGGGTCGGTCCGACTGAAATTCCGGAGCTGGCGTGGCGGCAAGGGCCCGACGACGCGACGGTGGCCGTGATCGACGTCACGCCCGGCTGGCACGCCAGTACCGGCAAGATGATCGCCATCGGAGCCAAGACGCTGTATACGAAGGCCGGCGCCATCCTGACGAACACGGCCCGATCGTATGAAACGTCCTACGCCGTGTTCGATCCCCAAACGAACGCATGGACAAAATGGCGGGAACTCCAGATGCCCGACACTGACGGAAAGTTCTTCCGGGCAGGGAGCGGATGCTCGCAATGGCTGGCGCAACCCGATGGCTCGCTGCTGGTGCCAATCCAGTATCAATCCCAACCCGGAGGTATGTATCGTGCTACGGTGCTCCTCTGCAGCTTCGACGGCAAGGAGTTGAAATACCTGCGGCACGGCGATGAGCTATCGATAGAAGGGGGCTACGGCTTCGCGGAGCCGTCACTGGTCCGCAGGCACGACAAGTTTTACCTCACGCTGCGGCACGAACAGCGGGCTTACGTCGCTGCCAGCGACGATGGCCTGCGCTTTCAGCCGGTGAAGGCCTGGACCTTCGACGATGGCCGGGAGCTGGGCAGCTACAACACGCAGTCCCATTGGCTGGCACATCACGACGGTTTGTTTCTGGTCTATACTCGCCGCGGGGCCGATAACGACCACATCGGCCGGAACCGGGCGCCGCTGTTCATCGCGCAGGTCGATCCGC
>CAMAVF010000439.1 GCA_945861445.1 Planctomicrobium piriforme
ACTCCGGGGAGAGGGGTCGGGGGTGAGGGGCGCGATCAATCGGAGACAAGGAGTTCAAGATCCTTCTAACAAATGGTGCCTTTGAGCAGACGATCCAACGACGCTCGGAAAAGCCCCTCACCCCCAGCCCCTCTCCCCGGAGTACCGAGGCGAGGGGAGAGAGTCGTTCAAATGCGATGATCACGAGATCCCCACTGAAATTTGTCAGACAGATTACGAGTCACGCGCGATCTGAATCACTGACTTCCGGCAAATACATACGATAGCGTGACATGATGTTCTCACCTGATAGACACTTGTAAAAAGCGTTGGCAATGGATATTGCGGAAACACTCCTGCAGCAGGGTCTGGTCACTCAACAGCAGCTCGACACGGCTGCCTTGCAGTCGAATGGCCGGCGCATCGATCAACGGCTGATCGAACTGGGGCTGGTGACCGAAGAGGACACCCTGCTGGCTTTTGCGGAATTACTCGGAACACGGTTTGTCGCCCTGAAGGATCTCAAGATAGATCCCGAGTTGGTGGGCAAGTTTCCGCACCGCGATATCTACCGGCACTCGATACTGCCGCTGGAACGCCGCAACGGCACGGCGATTATCGCCACCAGCGACCCCTTTGATCTGGAAGCTCTGGAAGAGTTGAGTTCGCTCAGCGGAATGCGGCTGGAACCGGTGCTGGCCCGCCGCGATGACATCATTCAAGTCATCAAAGAGCAACTCGGCGTCGGCGGCGACACGATCAATGAACTCGTTGCGCAGCGTACCGATGCGGATGAAATTGAATTGCTGGAGGGCCTGGGCGAAGGGGACGGCGAACTGGCCGAAATGGCCAAGGCGGCGTCCGTCGTCAAACTGGTCAACGAACTGCTGATCGAAGCGCTCGAACAGAGTTCCAGCGACGTGCATCTCGAGCCCCAGGAAAAGGGCTTGCGGATCCGATTCCGCGTCGACGGGTTACTGCGGATTCAGCCGGTCCCTCCCGAGATCAACCAGTTTCAACCGGCCATCATCAGCCGGCTGAAAATCATGGCCAAGCTGAATATCGCCGAGAAGCGGCTGCCGCAGGACGGACGCATCAAGATCCGCGTCCACGGCCGTGAGATCGACGTGCGCGTGTCGATCATCCCGATGCTGCATGGCGAAGGCATCGTCATGCGTCTGCTCGACAAGTCGAAGATGGTGTTCAACCTGGCGAACGTCGGGCTACCCCCCGACATGAGCAAGACGTTTAAGGAACTGATCACGCTGCCGCACGGGATTATCCTGGTCACCGGCCCCACTGGAAGCGGTAAGACGACCACGCTCTACAGTGCGCTGAACGAGATCAAAGATCCGTCGACGAAGATCATCACTGTGGAAGACCCCGTCGAATATCAGACCGAAGGCATCAATCAGATCCAGGTCCATTCGAAGATCGGGCTGACGTTCGCGGCCGGCTTACGCAGTATTCTACGCCACGACCCGGACGTCATTCTGATCGGAGAAATTCGTGACGGCGAAACGGCTCAAAGCGCCATTCAAGCCTCGCTGACGGGCCACGTGGTGTTTAGCACGCTGCACACCAACGACGCCTCCGGGGCATTTACGCGACTGGTGGATATGGGTGTCGAACCGTATCTGGTAGCGAGTACAATCGAAGGGGTGCTGGCGCAACGCCTGGTACGGATTTTGTGCCCGCATTGCAAGCAGGCTTACAAACCCGACCCGGAAAAATTGCCGCCCGACTTTCCGCGACCGCTGCCCGAGTTTCTCTGGAAGGCAGGCGGTTGCCGCCAGTGTCGGGATTCCGGGTTTTCGGGTCGCAAGGGAATATTTGAGCTGCTGAAGACCGATTCGGGAGTCCGCCAGCTCTGCGTCGATCGAGTCAGCTCATCGGTAATCAAAGAATACGGACTGAAGCACGGCATGATGACCCTGCGCATGAATGGCTGGGACCGCGTCATCCAGGGGATGACGACCGTGGAAGAGGTTGCAAGAATTACCAAGGGGGATCAGTAGTCCGTCGTTGACTACGTGCATTTTGACAACAGAACGCAGCGACAAACGCTCCCCTCGCCTCGGTACTCCGGGGAGAGGGGGGATAGAAATTCGTTCTATCGCACTTGAAGAAATCGTTAAGTTGAAACGCTATCGCAACCATCGCTGACAACCGACAACTACTCATCCCATGCCCGACTTCCAATACACAGCGCGCGAACTCACCGGAAAGGAAGTCTCCGGCACCTTGACGGCCGTATCCGAACAAGATGCGGTTAATAACCTCGCTTCGAAAGCCTTGTTCCCGATCAAGATCGGCCTGGCTCAGACCGAAACGACCAAGCGCAAGCAGGCCGGCAAACGGGTCAACGCGACGCTGCTCGCCACGTTTTATGCTCAATTGGGTGACTTGCTGCATTCTGGCGTGCCGCTGCTTCGCTCTCTGGAAATCCTCGAACGGCAAACGAACAAGGCCGCTCTGGCGGTGGTCCTGCAGCAGGTGCGCGAAGATGTCGCCGACGGCACGCGCCTGGCCGAAGCCTTACGTAGTCATCCGCGCATCTTCAGCGAACTCGCCGTCAGCATGGTCCGCGCGGGCGAAGAGGGTGGATTCCTGGAAGATGTGCTGAAGCGGATCGCTCAGTTCACCGAACAGCAGGAAGACATGAAGGGCCGCGTGATCGGAGCCCTGGCCTATCCGCTGTTTCTGCTGGCGGTCGGTGGTATCGTCGTCACGGGCCTGATTGTGTTCATGGTCCCCAGTTTCGCCCCCATCTTCGAACGCCTGAAAGAGAAGGGCGAGCTGCCGTGGGCCACCCAGGTCCTGATGACAGTCAGCGACGGCTTGCAGCATTATGGCTTGTGGCTGGTGATCCCGGTCGGCGCAGCGATCTGGTGGATGCAGACCTACCTCGCCACGGAACAGGGACGCCTCAATCTGGATCGTTTTCGGCTGAATGTTCCCGGTGCGGGATCGATTTTTCGCAGCCTGGCGATCGCCCGGTTCTGCCGGATTCTGGGGACCTTGTTGAAGAACGGCGTGCCCATCCTGCCGTCGCTGCGGATCGCCAAAGATGCCACGGGAAATCGGATCCTGAGCGCCGCCATCTCGGCCGCCGCGGATAATATCTCGGCCGGTAAGTCGTTGGCCAAACCCCTGTCGGTCAGTGGTCAATTTCCAATGGAAGTCGTTGAGATGATCAGCGTCGGGGAAGAGGCCAATAATCTCGAACAAGTGCTCCTCGACATTTCCGACGGCATGGAGCGACGGACGTATCGCAAGCTGGAACTGTTCGTGCGGCTGCTCGAACCGATCATGTTGCTGGTCCTGGCGGTGATGGTGTTGTTCCTGGTGGTGGCCTTGTTGCTGCCCGTGTTCCAAAGTGCGGGAGCATTAAGTTAGGGTCAAAAATCATGAGTCATTTGAGGACAAACATACAAGCTCGAAGCGCAAGCGAGTGCATTTCTTCTGAGCGGCGAAGAGATGCACTCGCTTGCGCTTCGAGCTTGTATTAGGGGGATTTGGTTGTCGCCGACAACCCAGTTGATAAAGGAATTGATATGCAACGCAGACAACACGTTCAACACCACACACGCCGCGGCTTCACGCTGATCGAAGTGCTGCTGGTACTCGCCATCCTCGGGGTTATCGCGGCGATGGTCGTCCCGCAATTGATGGGCCGCCAGAAGAAGGCCAACATCGACACGACCCGGCTAAGCATTACCAACCTGGAACAGACGCTCGACATGTACGCCGTGGATCACAATGGCGAATACCCCACGACTGCGGAAGGGTTGGAGTCGCTGCTGGTGAAGCCCAACAACGACGAGAAGTGGAATGGCCCTTATTTGAAGGACGCCAAAAAGGTGCCTCTCGATCCGTGGGGTCGACCATTGCAATACGAGTATCCCGGTCAACACCATGATCAGGGAACGAAGCCCGACATTTCTTCCAGCGGTCCGGACAAGGCGTTTGGCACCCCGGACGACATCACTAATTGGGATAATTAGACCGCGTTCGCCAAAGGTCTGCACTATCGAAGCAGTATGAGGGTGTGAGAGTATGAGGGTAACGGAGTGGGAGGTCGGCTGATCGTAGCAGAGACCTGTCTGCTCACTCTCACACCCTCATACTCTCACACCAAGCAATCACCAACTGGAAGCGGAGTCTCAGAAAACAAGGTCATTTGCCACGGATGGACACGGATATTAAATGCGTCGCATCACTCAACACCGCCTGCATTCCAATGGCTACACTCTCTTCGAGATGTTGCTGGTGCTGGCGTTGTTGGTGTCGTTGCTGGCCATGACTCTGCCTTCGATGGGACGCATCCAACTCGAGCACCAACTTAAGCAGGGTGCCGAACTCGTCCGGTTGCAGATCGTGTCGACTCGGCTGCATGCATTGGAAGGGGGGATGGACTATCAATTCCGCTATGAACCCGGTGGCAAACATTTCGTCGCCGTGCCAGCGGAATATCAGGCCATCCAGGCTCAAGCCACCGCGGCGCAGAACAACCCCGGCGGTCGGCCGGTCTCTGTCTACTGGAAGGCACACGGCGAGTTCCAGGTGAAAGTCAAGTTTAGCGCCGACACGTCGAAACAGGTCGGCAGTCCGCTGCAACCGCCACAGCCACTGCCGCCCGAGTTCCTCACTGGATTCGAGAACGCGGGCAAGCTGACCACAGTGGCGTGGTCGCCGCCGCTGATCTTCAAACCGGACGGTTCGACACAGGATTTCTCGGTCGAGATCGAAAACGAATCTGGAGCGTACGTGATCCTGGAAGTGCGTGGGATCACGGGGGGCACGCAGTTATCACAAATCCTGCGGAGGGTCCGCGGATGAGAATTTCCGAGCTAGTTAATCGTCGCAGTTCACTGATCGATATGGGTGCCACTGGCTCTGCCAATGCCCGTAGTCGACGCACTGTCCCGCAGAGCACCGGCAGAGCCAGTGGCACCCGGCATTTCAGAACTGAGCCCCGCGCCCAGCCAGAATTCCCAGGCGAGCCGGGCGGCGTAAGCCCCCGGATTCTTTGTTTCTGCCAAATCCGGACGCCACGAACGCTTCCGGGGCCTAAACACACCCGAAGTTGTGACCGCTATGGCCTGACGTTATTCGAGGTACTTCTGGCATTGGTGATTTTCATCGGCGCCATGGCCGCGATCGGGCAACTCGTCTCCAATGGCGTCCGGGCTGCCTTACAGGCTCGGTTCCAGACTCAGGCGGCGATGATGTGCGAAGCGAAGCTGGGCGAGGTCGTCGCAGGGATCGTGCCGCTGACGGCCAGTCAGGCCATCTATCCTGACGATCCGAACTGGTCGTGGAACCTCGCTCTGGCGGCCGCGCCTGTTCCCGGTTTGATGCGCGTTGAAGTCACCGTGCAGCGTGAAGGCTCGAACTCCAAGGGCAGGACCGTCTTTTCAATGGCGCGCTACGTGCGCGATCCGCAGTTGTATGTTGCGGCCCAGGCAGAGGCCGAGCGGATCGAACAGGAAAAAGCGGAGGCGGCCGAATGAAATCACATAGTCGATTTGCCGTGGCCGCAATACAAGCTCGAAGCGCAAGCGAGTGCATTTCGGGTATTCCTGCGGGGAAATGCACTCGCTTGCGCTTCGATCCTGTATCGGCAAGAGCATCTCGCCGCGGGCTCAGCCTGATCGAGGTCCTGATCTCGCTGGCCCTGAGCGGGTTGCTGTTGGCGTCGGTCTATTCGGCCATCTCGATGTATTTCCATTATTCATCCGCAGGCCAGGATGAAGTGGAAAAGAACCAA
>CAMAVF010000440.1 GCA_945861445.1 Planctomicrobium piriforme
AAGACGTGAAGGCCGACATCGCCGGCGGACAAGCGATGCTCGACGCCCGCTCCAATCTTCCGACCGAGCCTGGCCGGTTCATTTTCGACAAGGGATTCAACGAGCAAGTGTTCCGCATCGCCAAAGACCGGGGAATCAGCGGCGGAGCGTTGGAAGCGGTCGATGTGCTTCCCAACAACGGGCGCGTGTTTTTTCCAGCTCAGGGGAATCCGGGTCTGCCGCGTGTTGCGGAAACACCAGCGCGTCGAACCGGCATCCGTCGAGTCGGCCGATCACCCAGGTTCCGCAACCTGCGCCGCGTCGTGTGGTCCGGATGATCGTGAGGTCGTAGTCGAGTTCCGGGCGAGTGTCGAGATTCATCTGCGTGCTCCTTGGTTCGGTGTGGTGAACGTATCCCATTGACACCATGTGAGCCAGATCCGCGACCAAACATCAAGCCAGATTCCCGCTTTCACGACCGAAACGCCACACGAGCGAGTCGCGGGCGTTTGGTGCTAAGTATTGGGATCTCGGCCAAGAGTCGACTCCGAGGGTCATCTATTCGGCGGCAGTGTTCAATCCGAACCGACCGCGATCCGTTTTTGCGAACCGGGCCTCGGAACCCTTCACGTTGATCTCCCTGAGTATTGCTGCGTAAAGAGTTGCGTGGGGCGTCTGGCCGCCCGGGCTGGTCCAGTAGCCCATGGCCGACATCGCGTCAATCATTTCCTTCGCCGACATCGGTTCGGTGGATTCGCCGAGCACTTTTGCGGCGGCGTCCAGGGTGCTCATCTTCTTCGGCTGGTCAGGGGCCGGTTTTTCCTTCTTGGCCTTGGGCTTGCCAGTCGATCCCGTGGCTGGTGCGGTCTCACTCCCAACCTGCCCCTCGGCATCCCGTTCGCGCTGGCAGACCGCTCGGTACTCCTTGAGCTCGGCCGCGGTAAGCTGCTTGTTGAACGATCCGACCAGTTGTTCGGTCGCGTCTCCAATCGGCTGGCCGTCCTCGGTCTGTTGCATCATCACCACGCTGTCATCGCCGACCTTCTTCTGCTTGGCGTTGGTGCAGAACCAGAGATCGCCTCCGAGGTCCTGGTAGAACCCTCCCTTTGGGAACTTTACGGTCTGCTGCGCTGAGGCGGGCTTTGTCTTGGTCGTTGTCTTCTTTGCCATGTTCGTGCTCCCGGTTTGAATCGTCGGCGGTGGCTGGCGGGCGACCTTCGTCCGCCGTCTCCATCGTCGATCGACTTGTAACGCGGGACACAGTTACCTCAGGTGCGGAATGACATCCAGCGCTGTATACGAGGATTCAAACAATTTCATGAACTGGTCGGCCGATTCGAACGGAACAATTCGCCAACGCGTGGCGAGTCGAAATATACCGCATGAAACCCAGGGTTTAATGAACTCTGTTCGCTGGTGGCCAAAGAGAGATTCCGTAAGAGGGTTGTGCTCGGGGAGGGCTCAATCCGGCCGTCGAAGCGCTGAAGTCCTGCATCCTGCCCGCTGAGATCAATTCGATGGAGTTCTGCCGGACCAGCCTCACCGCCGACGTGGTCGACGTGGGCATTCACGACCTCGATCTGTTTTGTCACATCCTTGATCTGGGCAACGTACCTGAATCCTGGTGGGACGGCGACGTGCTGGTCGCGAACGCCTACGGCGTAGAAGGTCGATTCCGCTGGCCAGTGACCGTGGAGCGAATGCGCACGGTTGTCGTGACCACCGCAAGTCGCCGGATAGAAGTCGACCTGCTGGCCCAGCGTATTGATGGCCACCAACTTCCTTTCGTCTGGCCAGTGCGCAGGGAACTGCAGTCGTTTCTGAACGGAGATCGAGCAGCTGCTGCCGTTTCCCATGCGTGGTTGGTACAGGTCGTGGCCCGCTGAGTCAGGTGTAGGGCAACATGGATGACCACGTCCCCCTTCCCGGTAAGTGGAAAACTCGAACTCACGACGCCAAAGCAGGTTGCGTCAAATCGATGACCCCGAAAAAGGCGCGCATTGTTACGAAGAGGGTCCCTTCCGGGGAGGAGATAGGCGCGGGGGGCGTGAGCCCACGTCCCTTGGTCGCCTGGCTCCTTCAGTTCGTCGCGTCTAATTGGCGACCCCCATTGCTATACTGTTCCTGCAACAATGAGAGTTGCTTGCCATTCAATGGAAGAAGTTTTTGGAACTGACTTTATATGGTACGTCGTCTACTGCTGAGCTGGATTTCTGCGACGCTCGTAGTGATCTCGTTGGCGTGGGGTGTGTGGTATTGGATGTCTCGGCCAACGGTGAACGTTTTGTTGATCACGTTGGACACCACGCGCGCTGACCATATCGGCTGCTATGGGTATCAGCCTGCCCTCACCCCGACCCTCGACAAGCTGGCTGCACAAGGGGTGCTGTTCGAGCACGCCTACACGGTGGCTCCGCTCACTTTGCCTTCGCATGCCAGCATGATGACCGGGTTGTACCCCGCCGAGCACGGATTGAGGTCGAATGGCAGGGGGAGTCTTTCGCCCAGTATTCCGACTCTGGCGACGACGCTGGTCGCTGCCGGGTATGACACGGCCGGCTTTGTGGCCGCGTTTGTATTAAACGCGAAGTTCGGATTGCAGCGCGGCTTCTCCGTCTACGGCGATGATCTGCCGCGAGGGAATCCCACCCACGATGCCATCGAACAACAGCGCGACGCCAAACTGGTGGTGGACTCCGCACTCGCATGGTTGAAGACACCGCGGCGCCGGCCCTTTTTCTGCTGGGTCCATCTATTTGATCCTCACAAGCCGTATCAGGCGCGCTCCGCCGAGTTTGGCGACCGCTTCGAGAAATTGCCTTACGACGGGGAAATTGCGTATGTTGATCAGCAAGTCGCCCGATTGATCGCGTATCTCGATGCGAATCATCTGCGGGAGAACACGCTGATCGTGGTGGTCGGAGACCATGGCGAAGGGTTGGGAGACCACGAGGAGCGCGGGCATGGTTCGACGCTTTATAATAGTGCCTTGCGGGTCCCCTGGATCTGGAGCGGAAGAGGAATTTCGGCCCCCGGCAGCCGAGTCGCTCAGCCGGTCTCGTTGGTGGATCTGGCTCCGACTCTGCTTGAGAGCCTGGAAGTGCGTGTTCCGGCAAACATCAGTGGCCGCAGCCTGCGATCTGCGTTGGTCGGCCAACCGATCGAGTCCCGCCCTTGCTTTGCTGCCACCGATGACCCGTTGCTCGAACATGGCTGTGCACCATTGCGCGGCATTATCGCCGGGAAGTGGAAATACGTTCGCAGCCCGGAGGTCGAACTGTATCACTTGTCGAACGATCCCCAGGAGTTGAAAAATCTGGCGACAACGCATCAGGAACGCATTGGTCCGCTCGAAGAGCTGCTGATGGCTCATGAAGGATCGCTGACGGAGCGCGGAACGGCGAAAGTTCAGCTGACGGCCCAGGAACGGAAGGGACTCGCGAGCCTGGGATACCTCGGAGGGAGCGCCAGTCCGAAAGGTCTGCCACCGACCGACGTACTGTCGGATATTAAAAGGCGGCTTCCGTTTTTCAATCGAGTCGAGGATGCCCAGACGGTTCTGGAACAGGGCGACGCGGCCGCGGCTGCCCAGCAACTTCGAAAGATCATCAGCCAGGTTCCCAACTACATTCTTGCGCGGACGGTGCTGGCGGATGCCTTGGCGGCTCAGGGCAAGTTCGATGAAGCCCAGAAGGAACTCGAGGCCGTACTGCAACTCGATCCTGAGCAAAGCGATGCACGTTTCCGTATCGGAGGGATGTTGATCGCTCAAAGTCGAGAGGACGAGGCAATCGCGCAGTTTGAGCAGACATTGCATACGCCCCCGAATGCCGAGGAGTTGGTCTATCTGGGGCAGGTTCTGGTGCAGTTCGGGCAAAATGATCGAGCTGAATCCTATTTCAAGCAAGCTATCGCCATCGATCCCCATTTCGTCGCGGGACAGATTGCGTTGGGGCATCTGTACGCCTCGCAGCAACGGACTAAGACGGCCATTGATCACTATCGAGCGGCGTTGCGTGACAATCCGGTCGCTCTTGAAGCGCATTTGAATCTGGCCGTGATGCTGGCCCGCGAGCAGCGTTCAGATGATGCGCTAAGGCATCTCGCCAAGGCGGTGCAGATTGCCCCGGCGAACGCAGACGTCCGGTATAACTACGGCACGCTGTTGCTGGGAGCCGGGCGGTTGACCGAAGCCATCCGCGAACTGGAGGCTGCGCTGCGGCTCGACCCGACGCACTCACACGCGGCGGCCCGTCTGCAGCAAGCCCGCGCAGCGCTGGGTGCCTAGTGGGTTCGAGGTGCGCCAGCTCGGCGGCGGGCGAGATGTGGGCAGCGAGAGTTCGGCTCCGGCCAAGTGGTACGCACCATAACCGTATCGGCGTCATGAGTTGCCCTAACCCGCGGTCAAACGTCGCGGAGCAGTGAGAGAACGCAAGTCTGGCATGGAGTTCTCCCAGGGTTTCGCGGGGTCGCGTGTGGGAAAATGCAGTTCGCCGAGGACTTCGCAAACGTGTATCATGAGCAAAATAATTGGACATTCCGAGAGATTTTGACGAAGTTCACTTGTACGGATCACTAGATTTAGTGGTTCATCCGACTAATGCGTGTTGAGACTTGTGTGCGCCAAGGATCTTGAGCGTCAAGAAGTTAAGATCGCGATACCCATAGGCGCGTCGCTGCATGAGTTTGATTTTGTTGTTGGTTCCTTCAAGGGGCCCGGTAGAAATGGGATAGTCGTACCAGTCCAGGATGCCCTGGCGATGTGCTCGGAGAGTCTTGGCGAACTGGATGAGTACGCGGATACCAGAGACTTCCGCTTCACGACACCACAACTCCAGGTACTTTGTCGCCACGGACTTGTTGCTCAGTTCCCATAAACTTCGCAGTTCATCCTTGAGATAGTAGGCCGTGGCCAGCGGTTGGTTGAGGCTCAAGGCATCTTCCAAGCGTTGCCGCTCATTGTATTTCTCGTCGAGGTTCTCGGGATTCTTCAAGAGCAGCCAGCGGGTTCCCTTGAGGACGTCCTTGTGGAGTTTATCAACGGCTTCGCGATGCAGTTCTCGACGCAAGATAGTCAGCTTCTCATTGAATAACTTGGTGATATGAAAGCGATCGAAGACATGGGCCGCCCGGGGGAGATTCTTGCGGATGGCCGCCGCATAGGCCGACGACAGATCGCTGGCCACGGCTTTGATCTTGGCCTTCGAACTCTTCAGCCGTTTCCAGAAGGCATACAGCGAAGCCTGGCTTTTTCCTTGTCCCACGTAGACCACGGCTCCCGTCTCGAGATCCATTACCAGCGTGATGTATTTGTGTTTCGATCCCAGGTAGATCTCATCAATCGCGATCGTTTTCAATCGCCCCAGCTTGGGCTTGCCATACTTCCGCTTCAAGTCCCGCGCCTGAATCTCCCGCGCCACGTCCCAACTGATGCCCAAATAGCGCGACACGTCGGTGGGCGTCATGAACCGCGAGAGTTCCACGACCAGGCGTTCAAAGACTTTTGTGTATCGCCGCTGCCCCTCGACGAACGGCAACCGAACCTGTCGAATGGCTGCACAGTTCTGACATCGCAGACGGGGCACCGGATATTCGATCCAGGTACTCAACAAACCAACCGGCACCGTAAGAAATCTGCGCAAATGAGTCGCATGAATGTGAACGCGCGAAGATCCACAACACGCACAACACAACTTCTCGCGCGGCTGGCTAATCTTCACGATCATCCCTCCCGCCGTATACCGCACGGAATCAA
>CAMAVF010000441.1 GCA_945861445.1 Planctomicrobium piriforme
CAATACTGGAGCAATGGCTGGTCGGCCAGGATGCACCTGGGTCTCGACAAGGCCTACGCGCCCCGTTCGGACACATCGCTGACACTGCTGAAGGACCTCGTCCAGAAGCCCGACGGTGTCGAGCAAATTACGACCTGGCAGGCGGGCGACGAATGGGGCGGTGAATGCCAGACTCCGCAGGGGCCGCCGTGGCGGTACGCTCGCAATCGTGGCACCGCCGACGGCATGCGGTTGCTGCTGGAAGACTTGGAACGAGCGTTTCCGAAGAAGCGGATTCGCGTGCTGATTCCCCCCGGTGAGGCCGCCGTAAATCGGATCTGGGAGGGGCTCGATCAACTCGCGTATCCCAACGGCCAGAAGTATGGGCGTGGTTTCTATTCTCGTCTGTGGTGCAGTAATAACCATATTCCCGCGGTGGGCGAAGGGATGGCGATGGTCGACCTGCGGGGTCTGTCGGTCGAGCCGGCACTCTTGGGAAGCGGCGGCTATCTACCGGAAATTCCGCCCGTCAGCCTGTTTGTTCGGGAATGCCTGGCGGATCTGATGGGGAATCGCGGCTCGAAATTCCGTGGACCGCGGAGTTATTTCTACGAAGGCCAATCGACTCTACGCGCGGCCGACCAGGTCGCGGCACGGCGAGCTCGCGAAGAGATGATCTGCCATTTGCTGGCCCAGCGGGGTGAGATTGGCGAAGTGATTCTCTATGAAGCGGCCGACTGGCTATACTTCATGTCGTTGTCAGATGCAGATCTGTGCGGCCATCGGTTCCTGGATCGGTGTGGGAAGTAATTAGAAGTCCTAACAATACCCCGTAGGACGGCCTTCCCAGGCCGTCATTGGCGGGCTAGGAAGCCCGCCCTACAGGTTTTGTTAGGCGTTCTTAGTAGGAGCGAGTCATGACCACGCAATTGCAACGAGAAGCAGGCTCAGCGAATAGTGCCATCGGCCTTGAGACGGTGATTGTGGATCGGTATGTGAATGGGATCCTGGATCCCGCGCGGCCGATGCTCGGGCCTGTTCGCGATGGTGGGCACATCCTGGCCCATACGGCTCCCGGCTGCTGGGGACCGATGATCACGCCGGCGATTCGGGGTGGTCACGAGGTGACTTTGCCGGTTGCCGTGGAAGGAGCTGAAGTGGGCGATGCGATTGTGATTCGCATCCAGAAAATTGAAGTGACGTCACTGGCGACAGCATCGGGCACCGGTGAGGCCATCGCCGGCCGATTCCTGGGCGACCCGTTCGTGGCCGGTCGGTGCCCCCAATGTCAGACGCTTTATCCCGAGACTGTTGCTTGCGGAATCGGTCAGACCGCGATCCGCTGTGCCGCCTGCGGTGCCGAAGCCTCGCCATTCAAGATGACGAATGCCTACACGATGGCGTTCGATGCCGAGCGGTCAGTCGGCGTGACATTGCCCGCAGAGGCTGCCGAAGCGATCGCTCGCGACGCCGGACGCTACGCCGCCCTGCCCGAGCATTCCGTGCAGAATCCCATCCTGTTGTACGCACCGCATGACCTGGTGGGAGTCGTTGCACGGCTGCGTCCGTTTCTCGGTCAGTTGGGGACGACTCCGGCGATTCCAATGCCCGATTCGCACAACGCGGGTGACTTTGGCCAGTTTCTGATTGGGGCTCCACACGAATACGGAATTACCGCCGAGCAACTGCAGCATCGCACCGACGGGCACATGGACATTGACGCCGTCAGAGCGGGCGCGATTCTGATTTGCCCGGTGAAAGTCACCGGTGGCGGAATCTACGTGGGGGACATGCACGGCCTGCAAGGCGATGGCGAAATCGCCGGTCACACCTGCGACGTGGCGGGCAAGGTGACGCTGCAGGTGCATGTCCTTAAGAACTGGCCCATCGACGGTCCGATCCTGTTCCCCGTTACCGAAGACCTGCCCTATCTGGCCCGTCCGCTGTCGCCGGAAGAACGCACGCGGGCCCTGGCCGTCGCCCGCTCGTTCGGCTTGGAGAAGTTGGAAGAATCGCTGCCGATCTCAGTCATCGGAACGGGTGCAGACCTCAACGCCGCAACAGAAAACGGCCTCCAGCGCGCCGCCGATTTATTGGACATGTCGGTCGCCGAGGTGAAGAACCGCGCCACGATGACTGGTGCGATAGAAATCGGCCGGCATCCCGGTGTGATCCAGGTCACCTTTCGCGCACCACTCGACCGACTCGAACGCTGCGGACTGCTGGAAATTGCACAGGGGCAATATGGCGGCTAAGGACGTTTGCCGGAAATGCGCTGGGCTTTGCACTGCAGCAAGAATTCGGCCCACATGATATCACGCGGTTCGTCGATATCGACGCATTCGTCCTCGGCGTGAATCAGGCAGCAGCGATCGACGGGGCGATTGGGGTCCGAGATTGCCGGTAACTTCGTCAGCGTATCTCGTCGCAGGCCGACTCCCGCTGCGGTGCGGAAAAATACCGCGGGATAATCCTGGCTCATCAACTGGGATGCGCCGGGTACGAAGTCGGTCATCCGCCCATTGGGCTGGGGTGTCACACATCGATAGGGGTGATGGTGCGGATTGGCCGCAGCGGCCGTCTGCACGAATTCGGCACCGGTATCATCCAAGAATCTCACCATGGCATCGACAATTCCAGGGGGCCGAATCGGTACGCAGGCATAGTGCAGGAGGACGTGCCGAAAGGGCCGACCCGGTGTTTCCGTCCGCTCCAAGGCATAGTGGATCAGCGTGGCTTCGTCCACGCTGTCGTCGTTTGCGAGTTCTGAAGGTTCATCGAGAACTTCGAGTCCCAAGTCTCGGGCGATGGCGGCGACCCGCGGATGATCGGTCAAGAGGACGCAACGGAGGGCAGTCGTCGCCTCACGCAAGGCGTCGACCGCGTGAGCCAGCGACGGGCGGCCGGCGACCGGGGCGATGTTTTTCAACGGCACGCGCTGACTGCCGCCGCGCGCGGGAATCACGACCAGGATTTCCGGTGCCCCCATTATTCAAGTCCCCTCCCCCCAAACAGATTCAGTCCGCAACTCAGAACGAGCCATCATGCTGAACAATGTTGAACCTGTCAAAGACAGATTGAAGATTTTCCGAAGATTCGCGACGCGAACCACCGGTGTCACGTTAGCTAGTTGAGCGAAGGCGGTAGATTTCCCCGGCAATCTCCAGCAATCCCACCAGCGTTTCTTCCGCTTCGACCGATTCGCGGATCGGAATTGGAAAGCGGTCCTGGATGAGCTGTTTCAGAACCGGCATGGAACGGGTCAGGCCACCGGAGATCGCAATGTGAGAGGCGTTCAGTACGGGACAAAGCCGACCGGCACATTGGGCGTAGTTATCGGCCATGTTCTGGAATGCCGCATGATAGACGTTGCCCAGAGTCAGGTTTTCGGTAGTGATGCCCTCGAGACTTCCCTGACTTCCGAGTGGTCCGGCGAAGAATGCCAAGTCGGCTCGCAAGCCGCCTCCATCGCTGCGAGCGACACTTTGGGAGATCGTTTCCCACGGGTGATTCAGCGTGACTCCTTCGGCCCGGGCCAGTTCCGTCAGCAAATCAAACAGCACGTTCAGCGATCGGCCAGCGGGGAGATGCGTGATCGTATTCAAGTAGTCTCCGCCGAAGTACGGTCGCGTTTGATACGGACCAGGCTCGAACCGACTTGTCCGCCTGCTCACTTGGGATCCCGTGGAGATATTAATTGACAAATCATTACGCGTCAGTCCCACGCCGCGTAAGGCACACTGCTGGTCGCCGAACGAAGGATAGCAACGCAGTTTGTGTCCGTCGAACGTACATTTGCCCAGCGGCGTGTGTTGATCGGACAGGTGCGGCCAACGGACGTGTTTCAGTCCGAGTGCGTCGAACGCGGCGTGATGCCATGTTCCCACCCGCAGATCCAGCAACCCGATAGCCTGAGTCGGGTCCATCTGGGGCAAGGTGCCGCACAGTTGCCCCAGCACGTAGTCGGCAACGGTGGAGGGTATGGCATCTGTCGGAAGCAGCTTGTTCTGGGCGAGCCAGTACAGCAAGGTAGAGGCAGATCCGGCTTGCAGTTCCTGTCCCAGTTCGACGAGTTCACTACCGCGCCACGTGGCCTTAAGGGCGTCCAGAGTCGTGCCCTGCGATGTCGGCGAGTGCAGTGTCCGCTGGTCTCGCCAGGAGAGATAGTTCGTGAGTGGCCGGCCGTTGAGATCGACGAGAATCACCCCAGCCATTTGCCCCGAACAGAACAAAGCCTCCGCGGTAGGAGCCTCGCGCAGCAAGCGAGAAATCAGGCCCTTCACGACGGCCACGACTTCGTCCGGCGAGATCTCGCAATACCCCGCAGGCAGACCCGTTCGAGGTGCCGGAAACGGCTCCTTCAAAATGGAACGAACCTCACGTCGCTCAAGATCCAGAACAGCCCCTTTGACCGTAGTCGAACCGACATCCAGGCCCAGACAAAGCATAGAATTTCCTGAAGGGAGCTACGGAGCAACTTCAATAGCAGAAGTCTCACGCGCGGAAAGACGATCGAATTGAATCTCGACACGGCGGCCGTCTTTGATTAAGGCCAGTTCCTTTTGTTTGGCGACTGCATACCACTTGTCTGCTTGGGCTCGTTCGGCCTGAAAGTCTTTTTCCAGCTGCTTCAGCCGTTGGTTTTCGTCCGGATTCTGACCGGTCTGTTGTTCCAGCGCGAGTGTAGCAAAGTTTCGGTAGGCTTGTGCTGCAGCCTTGTCTTTGACGACGTAGGCCGCCTGCAGATAGCAGCGTGCGGCGAGTCCTCGGGCGTTGAGCTGATTCTGTCCGTGCAGCAACAGGTCGCCTAATGATTCCAGTAGCAAGGGATTATCGTAATTGGCGAATCGCAACATACCTTGCACGCCCTTGACGGCGGACTGCAATTGCTGACGATTAAGGAAGGGGGCAGCGCCTTCTTGCTTGCTCACGTAAGTTCCGAAGCCATCGAACTCTCCGGAGTAAGAATTCGTATTGGGGCCCGGCGTGGCCCGTAATGGCAGCTTCAACACGCCATCTTTGATACGGGATTGCGCGTACTCAACCAGCCACTTCTGGTATTTCTCGCGGCCAAAATGCGCGTTCGGATCGATGGCCAACGCATTGTCGATGTATGGCAACCCCTTGTCGAAGTCGCCGGCCAGGATATAGAACGTGCCAAGGTTCGAGTAGGTCTTATATTCACCCGACTTGAGCTTGTCCTTGTCGAGCATCACCTGGACGGCTTTGTCAGTCTGGCCGGTCTTTTGATAGGCCACCGCCAGGTCATCGAGAAAGTCCAGGTTCTGCGGATCGGACTTCAGACGTTCCAGGCGGTCCTTGATGCGCCATTCATAGAATTCGGTTGAGTGCCGCCAAAACTTTCCGGTAATCAACTCAAGCGTCGAGGGGAACCGGCTCCGCTCCTGCTTCAGTGTGTCATAGTCCCACAAGCAGGAAAAGACCTGTACGGGCAAAGCGAGGACGAGGACCGCCGCGATCAGGGCTGGAACCCAACGCGACAGGCGCTGTGCGAATGCGAGATCCTTGAGCATGGTTGACAGCTCCGGCGATCGAATTGATACGAGAGACAGCGAGGCGCTGCAATCCGTTACGGACTGGTGTTATACTTCACGCGGTGAGGAATGAGGCCGGGTTGAAGTGTTGGAAGTTGTGGGTCATGAGGGTGGCGAGTTGGGGGCGGTGTTTTGTGGGGATGTTGTCGAGGCAGCCATCGATG
>CAMAVF010000442.1 GCA_945861445.1 Planctomicrobium piriforme
CAGCCCATTGACGACGCATCCGCTCATCCATCAACGGACCGACGTGCTGATATCGAACTTTAATCCCAGATATTGCGGCTGCATCCTGCATTGCCGCCTTAAACCAGAAATAGCAAAATCAGTCAACTTATTTTGAAGCGCGCCCTTAGAGTCTATTTGTCTTTTTCGTGTCTGTCGAGTTGCGATTTTACTACTTTCGTTGTCTTCCATTAAAAAAAGGGGGGGGTATGGTCCGGTCTACTCGAAGAGTCGGTTTTACATTGATTGAATTGCTGGTGGTGATTGCGATTATCGCAGTCCTCATCGCCTTGTTGTTGCCTGCCGTCCAGCAAGCTCGAGAAGCTGCACGACGGTCGCAGTGCAAGAACAACATGAAGCAGATTGGCTTGGGACTGCACAACTACGAAAATGCCGTCACGACATTTCCCCCCGGGGGTTTGGCGGGCGTGCCATTCTCAGGCAGCGGGAGCGATCCTCACAATTCAGGCACCAACTGGCGGACGTTCATTCTTCCCTACTTGGACCAGGCTACGCTTTACAACAAGCTGAATTTCTCCGGTGGTAATTTCAGTAGCCGTACTGCAGCTTCCGGAACGACTGGCTACAACGGTGGGAACGAAGCTCTGGTCGGGATTATCGTTCCGGTCTACAAATGCCCATCGAGTCCTTTGGACGCTTTGGGAAATCCCGCAGGGATGCAGACTGCTTTTCGAGGCCAGTTGATTGATTACGTCGGCGTCTCCGGGGCTTATCCTGACATTAATGTACGAACCACTGGGTACTGTGTCTCGTTTGCACATGGATACGCCTGCAACACCGGGGGTCTGGCGTTTAATGAGTCCATGAGGATCCGGGACTTCACCGATGGCACGTCCAATACGATGATGGTCGCCGAGCAGTCCGGGCTGATTGGGACGAATGATCGTCGCGCCAACTACAACGGGGGTTGGGCTGGCATTGAGAATGCCACTACTGTCAGCAAGGCCTCAGGCTCGGAAGACCAGTACATCACAGGTGTCACCACGATTCGGTACAGCATCAACGACAAGAACGGGGGAGCGGGAGCGGATTCGGGTTACAAGCTGAATACGGTTGTGAACTCTTACCATACGGGCGGAATTCACGCTCTCATGGGGGATGGAGCAGTCCGGTTTCTCAGTGATAACATGAGCTTTGCCATACTGGCGAACATCTCCTCGAAGAACGATGGAGTCGTTCTGGGCGACTTCTAGATCGTGTCGATCATGAATCGCATGCGTTCGTAGGACTTGGATTTTACGGCAGGGCGGACGGAGACGTCTGCCCTGCCGTTCTTCGCGTACCTGATTTCTCGATTAAACAAGGACCGCAGTGATGCCTGTGAGTTTTCGAAGCCTTGATGGTTTGCCGTGGGGAATATTGCGGCAGTTGTTGCAACGATCGTTCACGGGATGGGTGGGCGGGCTGCTCCTCAGTGTGAGTTTGTTTGGGTGTGGAGCTGGCGGCGAGGTCAAGGAAACGGGTACCGTCTCTGGGACAGTGGTGTTGGATGGTAAACCGGTGACTAAAGGCTTGGTGAGTTTTTCGATGGCGGCGGAGGGAGCCGGAGCCTTGGCCGACCTGGATGCCAATGGTGGGTTCAAGTTTGAGGGTCCGCTGCAGGTGGGTGAGTATGTGGTGACAGTCGGTCCTCCTCGTCAGGACCCAAATTCTGGCCCGAAGACATTTATTAAGATTGACCCCAAGGACTATGCGAGTATCCCGAAGAAATATTACTCCGAAACAACCAGTGACCTGAAGGCGCACGTCATTGAAGGCGAGAACAAGATTGAATTAGAGTTGAAGCCATAGTCGCCGCTTCGCCTCACGCCCAACTGGCGCACTGGCCGTCAGTTGACAGGAGCGTATCAAAGGTTTGTCCATGACGAATCGAATGAGGCTGTGGGTGCGTTGCTGCTCGGTCGCAGTTGTCATTTCGCTATTCGTCGGGGTCTGGCTGGCCACTCGCCGTCAGTCCAAACTGAATATCCTGATTGTCACGCTCGACACCACGCGGGCTGATCGTCTTGGCTGCTACGGCTATGCCCAGGCATTGACGCCCGCGATGGACTCTCTGGCGGCTTCTGGCACGCAGTTTGACCGGGCCTACGCCTCCGCACCGCTGACGCTTCCCTCTCATGCAACCCTGTTTTCGGGGCTCTATCCCCCGGAGCATGGTCTGCATGCCAACGGTCAGAATAGCCTTGCGGAACAGGTTCCAGTTCTGGCGGAGATTCTGCAGAAGCAAGGGTACGCCACCGGCGGCTTTGTGGCGGCGTTCGTGCTCGATTCGAAGTTCGGCCTGGATCGCGGGTTTGGGACTTATGACGATCGCTTGTCAGACGACCCGCATCCCGGTCATGACGCACTGCATCGCAACCGACCTGGAAATCTGGTGGTTGATTCGGCTCTCAAGTGGCTGTCGCTGAACGACAAGCAACCCTTTCTCTGTTGGGTCCACTTGTATGATCCCCACTTTCCTTACATCCCGCATCAGGATGACTTCGGAAATCGCTTTGTCGACCGGCCCTATGACGGGGAACTGGCGTTCGTCGACCAGCAGTTGAAGCGACTGGTCGATCACCTGAAAAGTCGCTCGCTAGACCAGAAGACACTGATTGTCGTGGTCGGCGATCATGGGGAAGGACTTGGGGATCACGGCGAGCGGACACATGGAAACATGTTGTACAACTCGTGTTTGAATGTCCCGCTGATCTTTGCGCTTCCGAACTCCTCCAGCCTACCCCGACGTGTCGCCGAACCGGTCTCGCTAACGGATGTTTTTCCAACGATTCTCGATTGCCTGGAACTCTCGCCGCCGCAACCCGTCAGTGGTCGCAGTCTCAAACCGGCGTTACGGGGGCAGCCTGTGTCCTCCGGAGCCTGTTACAGCGAGACCGATGAGCCGTTTCATGCGGCACGCTGCAGTCCACTCCAGTGCCTGATCACCGAGCAGTGGAAATTCATTCGCACGCCCCGTCAGGAATTGTTCGATCTGAAGAATGATCCACAGGAACTTAAGAACCTCGCCGCGGCCCATCCGGAACAAGTCCAGCGACTCTCTGATCTGCTGGTTAAGCTAGAGCAGGGGATGACCCGTCGAGACGCTCCGCAGGCGAAGCTCTCGCCTGCGGAGGAGCGAGCCCTGAACACTTTGGGGTATACGGGACGCCAGTCAGATCCCGACGCCGTCAAGGCCCAGGGAAATCTTCCTGACACCAAGGACATGCTGCCCTACTTCAATCAGTGCGATGACGCATTGAAAGAAATGACGTTTAAGAACTATTCGGGAGCGGAGAAGATTTTGAAGCCGGTTGTGAAGGCTGCTCCCTCGTACTTTGAAGCCAGGTGTTCTCTGGGAGTTTGCTACTACTCACAGAAGAAATATTCCGAAGCCGCCACGGAATATCAGAAAGCACTGGAAATGGGGGCATCTCCGGCCACCGTCAATATCCAGTTGGGAATGGCCCGTGTGATGCTCAAAGATTACGAAGCAGCACTGGGGAACTTCTCCGAGGCACTCACTCTACAACCGGAGGACCCTGAGATTCACTACTTCCTCGGTTTCACGCTGCAGAAACTCAAACGCTTCTCCGAAGCGATGGCGGAGTTCGATCAGGCCCTGGAACTCAATCCACAATTCGCGCCCGCGCTGAAGGCTGCGAATGAACTCAGCCGACGTCTTGATCCTGCAACGCCTTAAGGCGTGCTCGACACCGATCAACCGGTCGATCAGCTAATCATCTACGATCCGATTGGCACGATTCAAAAAAACAGAGCCGCCTGAGTGGAGGTAAGGAGCGTTCTTCAGCGCCCGCTACAGTCCACCAAGACGGCTCCACTTATTGCTTTTCTCAACTGCGATTGCCGCTCTGCACTCAGTCGGTGAGATCAAAGGTCAACTCGTTGACTTCGTCCTGAACAGTCGCGGTTAACGGGGTCGTACTCACATCGTTGTACTTGGAAGGGATGTTTGACTCCTTGGACGGATTGCCGAGTCCGACGTCGGCACTCGAATTGAATGCGCGAACGACGACCTTGTGTTGACCGCGAACAGCACCGTCCCCAGGAGCAAAGGTGGTCAACGTGAACTCACCCTTTTCATTCAGGGGTCCAGAGCCTGGCATTCCCGACTCGGGATAGAAAGTAATCGATCCAGCGGGCAGCGGTTTTCCCTTATAGGTCACCGTACCAGTGACAGGCAGTGTCTCTGGAGTCGGCTCTTTGCCGGCACAGCCTGTAAGCGCCAGGCTGATCAGCAGGGCTGCAGTGGTCAAGGCCGACGCACCGCGCCCTTTGACCGACGTAGAATTTACTACTAACACGCTCATTGAATTGCTCCTCCCGCAGGCAATCCATCTTGCGGGTGAGCAGACTGCTGATATGTCGGAAAGTCTTTGCTGTCACTAATGAAATGGACACTTCCGTCCACCAATAGAAAATGAGCCCCACCTTCATGAAAACTGGAGGCGGCCATGCCGTCTGTCCAACCATGATTGTTAGCAGCGAGACGTCCGGATTGGTTCTTCCAAAGACGCTTGGCATAGTTAATTGGTTGGCCAGTACTCATGGGCGCATGCCACGAAGCCCAGCTTCCCCATGCATTGAAACTTGGCGAAGCTTCGCCAATTGCCAACGTATTGGACATACCATCTGTGATGTCCCGGTCTCGCAGAATCATATTCGAAGGTGCGTCAGTCGGCTGCGCGGACATACCCATCCGACGATCGAAGACACCGTGCGGCATTCGCGAGGTCGCATTCGTCAGATCGTATCCACGTCCATCGATTCCCTTGTACGAGGTAATGGCAATATTTGTCTGTGGACAGGTCGTATTCGGAAAGCACCAGTTACTGTAGATGATGTTCTGCGCTCATGAGTCAGTCAGCCTCGATTGCGTGGGGTCCGAAGGGCATAGAAATGCGGGGAGGATCGTCTGACAGATAGCTAGATTGCCGCTCGTGCTGTCTGACTGTGCGACCGAGAAATTGGCCTTATTGTACAGTGGGGCCTGATCTAGATTGGGAAGCATCATAACCAGCATGCTGAAACCATTGCCAGTCGCTTGATAATTGATGGGTAAGCAGCGATGAGTATCGTGATAGTTGTGGACGGCCAGGCCAATCTGCTTGAGATTGTTCTTGCACTGCGACCGTCGTGCCGCTTCACGCGCCTGCTGCACAGCTGGCAACAGCAGTGCAATCAACACGGCGATGATCGCAATGACGACGAGCAATTCGATGAGCGTAAATCCACGCATTCGCTGAGACCCGAGACGATTTATCCGCATGTCAATAACCCTTAAAAAAGTTGATTCAAGACTCCAATTGCTGCTCCGTGTTCGTCAGTCAAAAACCTACGTTCAATAAGTCAGATAAAGCACTAGACTAGCCGTTATACTTCGCGCGGCAAGGAATGAGGTCTTGGCGAGGCGTTGGTTTTTTGGGATGATGGGTGTTGGTGTCTGATGGGGAATGGGCAGGATGAGTGAGGGGTCAAGGATGACTCGACTGACGTTTTCTGAGGAAGATCGGCTGCGG
>CAMAVF010000443.1 GCA_945861445.1 Planctomicrobium piriforme
GTGATTCTGTTCAACTACGGGCGCTGTCTGTACCGCATGGAACGCAAAGCCGATGCTCGCAAGCAGTTCGACCAGTTGATTTCCGATTACCCGGAAAGCCCGCTGGCCACGGATGCGAAGCGGATTTCCGAAGCCTTGTCCAAGGCGGGGTAATTCAGGGTCGCGACGCTCGTAAAGCCCCTCGCCTCCCGGCCCCTTTCCCCGGGGCATCAGGGCAAGGGGAGCCTAAGCGAAGTTGGGGATTTCTTCAGAAGTGCGAATGCAAGAATTCTTACGAATTCTTCTACAACAACCGAGTACGAGAATTCTTACGAATTCTTCTACAAGAACTGTCCATTTACGGTCGTGCAGCACACCGTTGCCGTGCCGTTGCACAATTGATCGAACAGCAGGATTTGTCATGATTCGACGCCTTATTCTGGTTGCCTTCGGATCGGCGATTTTCGCCGTGGGATTGACCCTGGCTCAAGAGACTGCCGCCCCCAAGACGGCGGCTGCCACGGCGGCTGCGGCTGCTGATGAAGCGGCGATTCAGGAGGCTGCCAAATATGAGGCCGACCTGGGTAAGCTGCGGGATACTTCGCCGGAAGCGGCCGAGTTGATGCTGAAGCTGGTCGACTTGTACCACACCAACGGACGGGTCTTCGGGCTGCTGCGAGTGGGGCAGAAATTCGTCGCTGCTCACATCACTCATCCCAAACACCGGGACGTGATGTTGAAGCTGATCGACGGCATGCTGGCCTCGGCCCGTAACAAGGAAGTGGTGGCGACCTGCCGCCAGTTCCTGCAACGGTATCCGGAAGACAAAGCCTGCCCGGACATCGAGCTCAAGCTGGCTCAGACGTTCGAGCAACTCGACGACTACCTGGGTACGGCCGATGCCAATGCCATCGTTTACAAGCGGCAGCCAACCACGTTGTTGGGCCGGCAGTGTGGCGTGCGAGCCGTCCAATATTACTTCGCTGTCAATACGGCTGATGCGTTCAAGCAGGCGGCTCCGCTGGCCGAATCGCTGGCGTCTCGGTTCAAGAATCCGGAAGCCATTGTCTCCTGCTTCATGCAGGCGATGCTGGCCTGGGAGCGGGCAGGGGAATGGGCCAAGTCCAATCTGGCCGCTGGCAAGCTGCTGCAGATCGGCCAGCCTGCGGATCCCAAGGCTCAACAGGAACTGCATCGCCGGGTGGCCGACAATTTCGCACGGATCTCGCAGCACGCGAATGCCGTCGAAAGTCTGAAGAAGGCCCGGGCACTTGGAGATCGTCAGGACCTCCTGCAACTGCTGCTCACGCAAGGTTATCATGCCGGCATGAAGGTGCCGGAAATGGAACCGCTCGTCAATGAGCTGTTCCAGAAGTTCCCGGAAAGCAAAGAGCGTTTCGCCTATCGGGCGCAGGTCGGCCAGGCGGCGTTCCGCGACGGAGACAAGGTCAAGGGTCTGGCGATTGTGCGGGAACTGCTGCCGTTTGATGCGGTCAGCTATTCGGGCGCTCCGGCCTTCGTTCGCGAATTCGCCACTGAACCCGCCAAGTATGCTGAGTGCGAACAGATTCTGCGCGACGCGATCGCGAAGAATGCCCGTGATGCCTATTACCTGCGCTATACGCTGGGTCTCGACTTGCTCCGCGATCGCGTGAAGGATGAAGCCAAAGCGCGGCAGGTGATTCGTGAACTGATCACGCAGTCTCCGTCGAATGATGGTCACATGCAGGGTGCGATCAGCTACTTGCTCTATTCGTCACCGAACGATGCGGAATTTCAGGCGGATCTGGCGGCGGTGGTCAAGGTTCGCAAGGAACGCGCCAACTGGGGCAACCTGCGATCTTATCTGCCGGCCTGGGCAAATGAAGCCAAGCAGAATGCCATGCACAAAGCCCGCGCCGAAATCGCGGCAGCGGCGGTTACGGCACAGGACAACGACCCTTACATGAAGTCGTGGGTAACTGTCGACAGCGGCAATATCCCGCTGGCCCAAGCCGCCCGCACCAAGTTGCTGGAACCCGAGAATGCGGCGCTGCTGAATGACGAACAACTGCGGACGCTCTTATATCACCTGGGTTACTATCATCGCCACTACGGCAATCAGCAGCAGCGCGTGGAATCGGCCACGGCCTTCGGCCGGATGACGCAGAAGTTCCCGCTCGATTTCGAAGCGGCCACGCTGTACCTGGGGACCGCGACCGACTATGCCGCGAAGGAAGTAATGAAGGAAGCCGTGCTGCACATGCTGAAGCTGGAACCTGCCTCCAACGATGCAGATGCCTGGTATCGCATGATTCGGGGGGTTGAGGCGAATGCTGATCCCGAGCTTGCGAAGCAAGTTCTGGCCTGGCGAGCCAAGGCCATGCTGAAGCACGGCAACGAGCCCTATTTCTCCTACGTGATGGGAGATTGCCTCGAACGCATGGGATTGAAAATGGAAGCCCGTGACCTTTGGACACAGGCTATCACGTTCGGAACGAACGCTCTCGAGTCACGCTACTGTGCCGAGCGTCTGCTGGCGCGGCTGGAGAAGCCCGAAGAGAAGACCGCCTTCCTCACCGAACGGCTGAAGAAGATTGACGACTACCACGGCTGGTATGCCGCCAACCTGGCCGCAGTGACTTTCGACCCGAAGAATCTGAATGCGTGGCAGAAGATCCTGATCGACGATCGCGATCTGCAGCAGGAACGTGCATTCCTGGGCTGGGGGATCGAAGACGCCCAATGCCAGGTCTGGGTCGATGCGGCACGCGCTTCGAAGGAGATGCCCGAGGCCGACAAGCGGCGCGTCTTTACGGTAGTTCGGGATTTGGAAGTTCCGCGGCCGTCGGGAACAGCCTACGCCGCGTTGCTCGAACTGCCTCCTCCGGCCGGACAAAAAGAAATCGACCGCCTGCTGGAATACAACAAGGTCACGCACCTGGTCTACAACGACAATCATGACTGGGACCGGTTGTTCCCCTATGCCCAGGCGGCACTCGGCCGCAAGGACTTTGGCGGGGCGTCCACCTTGTTGACGTCCATGTTGTCCAACATTCCGAACCTGGAAATTACCCGCAAGAAATCGGGCCAGGACATGGTCGGCCAGAGCTACGCCCGCATGGGTGGCACGGGCCTGGCCATCGATGAAAACAGCCCCATTGCCCCGTTGATGCAGGCAGCGTTGCTGCTGCGTCTGGGTGATGACCGACTGGCCTTCGAATCGTATCTCGCCAACAAGCCGCTGTTCGACAAGCATCGCGATGAACTGCCGGTCGATCTGGTGATGTTTGTGTGTGAAAACCATCTGGCCGCTGCCGGTGAGGAAAACCTGGAACGGGTGGAAGACATCCTTCGCAACTGGCTGGTCAAGAACAGCGAAGTCGCGGAAATCGACGACAGCACCAAGGCCAAGGTGCAGTTGCTGTTGTCTCGGAATTATGTCCGTGGTCAACGGTATGACGTGGCCCGGAGTGAATACACGACCGTCCTAAATCGTTACGCCAAGACACCTGAAGCGGTGGAAGCCGAATTCGGCATCGGCGAGACGTTTATGGCTCAGAAGGTCTACGACCAGGCAGAAGCGGTGTTTGAAAAACTGGCCACGAACCGCGATCGTGACATCGTGATTCGCGCCGAGTTCCTGCGTGGCGTGCTGGCCAACCGCCGTGGCGATCTGGAAGAAGCCCGTCGCATTTTCCGCGGCGTGCTGGATCGCGTGCCGAGCATCGAACTGGCCAATCAGGCGTTGTACAGCCTGGCTGGAGTTTACGGTGCCGAACAACGCTACATGGATCAGTTGGAATTGCTCCGCACGGTCGGTCGTCTCGGCCGCAACAGCAAGCGAACACACATGCCGGGGACGTCATTGTCGATCGTGGTACAAGACAGCGACCTGGGGACCAGCCAGGGGCGAACGAAGATTCCCGTCAGGATTACGACGGAACCGGGCGGAGATGAAGAGACCGTCTTCCTGCTCAGCAGTTCTGGCAGCAAGGGTCTGTTCCGGGTCGACGTCGATACGAAGCTGGGCCAGGCCGTGAAGAATGACCGGACCCTGCAGTTGACAGGTCTGGATACGATTCGTTGCGATTACCCGGACGCATTCAAAGCGCAGTTCAAGAACGTGCCGCTGTCGGATGCAGAAATCAAGGTGGCGTCGGATGCCAAGTTCGATATCGCCAGCAAGTTGATCGTCGACGATACGAAGGAAACGATCAGCCAGACCCTCGAGCGTGAAGCTCGGGATCGGGAAGACAATCGCCGAGTCTCGCAGGCCCGGCCCGCCGATCAATTGAAGCCGGGGAATCCGGTCTACATGCGGGTGCTGGACGCCGACCGCGACCTGAGCGACAAGCCCGACCAAATCACCATTAAGCTGGAAGCCGGCAGTGGCGATCAGGTCAAGGCCATGCTGACCGAGACTGGTCCGCACACGGGAATTTTCGAAGGCTCGGCCGTGACGGGTGAACTGCCCGCGGGTGCCCTGGCCACTGATACGGCGATTGAACACAGTCCGTTGATGGCCATCGACAAGTCGGTGGAAAGTTTCTGGCTGAGTGAACCGGACGGCGTGACGCCCAAGTCGCTCGCCGTTGACATGAAGGATCTGAAGCAGGTTTCCAAGGTCAATATCTCGACCCCCAACCCGGCGTCTCAAGCGCCGGTGCGCGGCGAGTTGCAGGGGAGTGAAGACGGCCGGTTCTGGTTCCGGATTGCTTCGAATCCTCCCGATGCACCACAGGATTCCGTCACCGGTGAATTCGGTCAGATGACTGCCCGGATCTACGCGGGTAACTACACGCCGTATTCCACCTGGAAACAGATCGTCGACATGACGAAGAATACGAAGCCGGTGAAGGAAGAGAAATCGATCGAAGAACTCGCCTGGACACTGCCGGCGGATAACGAAGATGCAGCCAAGCCGTTCGCGGTGATCTGGCAGGGCAAGTTCATTCAGCCGCGGGGTGGTGCGGTCCGGTTCTACGTGCAGGGGATCACGACGGCCTGCATGGTCGACGGCAGGGTGGAACTGCCGGTCGGCGGTGGTAACCGTCACGTCGACGTGTGGCTCGATCGCGGGTCGCACGACTTGACGATCTTCTCGGCCGCCGGCGCCGCGTCACAGGGCGTCTCGGCTCAACGCACGCGGGCCGACAATAACCTGGCGGACATTCTGCCCAGCCCGTTCCGCAAGGCGGACTTTGATCTCGAGCAACCGGAAGCCAAGCCGGGTGTGCCCCGCGAACCTGCCAAGGTCAACGTGGCGGACAACGTCTGGGCCTTCCAGTTCGATCCGCTGGAACTGCGGCATGTGCGGTTCGTGATTCACGAATACCTGGGTGACGCCGTCGCCATCAATAACATTGAAGTCAGCCACGAGGATGAAAAATACATTCCGACGGCGGCCGACATCCTGTCGCTGGCGAACAACGACATCCTGGAAATCGCGGGTGGCGATCGCATCAATGCGACCTACACCGACGAATATACTCAGAACCTGCAGGGCCGCAGCCAGTTGTTGACGAAGTCGCTGACCGCGACCTACTTCAACGCCACACTGGAGCCGATTGCGTACGAGTTCCG
>CAMAVF010000444.1 GCA_945861445.1 Planctomicrobium piriforme
AACCTCAGCGAAGGTAAGATGACATTCGCCTTTCGGTGCCTGTTGCCGTCCGCGAGTCAGCAATTGGCATAACCGGCCGTAGGCGGCTCGATCGGTCGCCAGCAAGACAGCCGTCGCGTGGTCTTGCGGCTGGACCTCGGTACCGATCAGCAATTTCAGCCCGACTTCCCTGGCCGCGACGTGAGCGCGCACGACCCCCGCCAGGCTATGGCGATCGGTAATCGCCAGGGCTGACAAACCCAGCTCCGCGGCACGGATGACAAGTTCATCCGGATGCGACGCACCCTCCAAAAACGAATAGTTAGTGCGGCAGCGCAACTCGGCATAGGACTGACGATGCGGCGACAGATTGATCGGCGGCGTGATTGGCGAGCGAGCTTTGGGGAATGGGGGATCGGGCATGCGCGTCGTCTCGCCGGGATCGGTGAGGAAGTTCGTGACAGCCCAGAATTATCGCAAGGAGCCGCTGCGTGCAAGACGGGTGAGTTAACCGACCCATTCATTCACCGTCGTTCGAAATCATCGTCCGTTCGAAGGGGGTCTGGGCCAATGGGGCTTGCGTGCTATACAGATTGGATCCCACCGTACTGCCTGCTGACTGAGCGGCCACGGTGACGCCCCGTTCGTGACGACCCCACCACGCGTCGGCATCTTCCAAGGTCCAATCGTTGGCTGTGGGACAGCGCAGCAGCAAGTGAGCGAGATCGCGGGCCGTGGCCGGACGCTTCGAACGTGATTTTTCCAGACAAACCAGCAGGGCCGTTTCCAATTCGGGTGAGACTGCTTTTCCCAGCCGCATCGATGGCGGAACCGGGATCGCGTCGATGTGTTGCTGACAAAGTTCCATCAAGCCCGTGGCAGCAAAGACGGGTTGGCCCGTCAGCAGGAAATAGCCCACTGCGCCGACCGCGTACAGGTCGCTGCGGGAATCGACGGAGTTCGGTGATTGAATCGCTTCCGGGGCCATGTAGAGTGGCGTACCGGTCAACGAATTGTGGGATGTCAGGTTGGCCTGTTTTTCTTCGTCGACCGCCTTCACGAGTCCGAAATCCAGGACTTTCAAGACATCGGATTCGCCGCCGCGACGATTGAGCATCAGGTTGGCCGGCTTGATGTCGCGATGCACGAGACCCAGCGAGTGGGCCTCAAACAGCGACCCGCACAACTGGAGCAAAATCCGGATGACGCGGCCTTCGGTCTGCGGACCGTATTGCTCGACCATCGCCTGCAGATTGATACCGTCCAGGAATTCCATGGCGTAATAGAACACACCCTCAGGAGTTCGCCCATAGTCGTAAATCGCGACCGTGTTCGGGTGGTTCAACTGGCAGGTGATCTGCACTTCGCGTTCGAAGCGTTGCATCGACGCATCGTTGACTTTGTCCACATCCAGCAACTTGATCGCCGTGGGCCGCCGCAGCATGGCGTGATGTCCAAGATAGACCACGCCCATCGCTCCCGCACCCAGCTTGGTTTCCAGCTTGTACTGCCCCAACTGCCGAGCCTCGATCGAAGCTTTCTGGGCCTCACGCTGCAAGCGGGCGACGACAATCGTAAAGATAAAGATGGCGATCGCACTGATGCCCAGTAACGCGTAGAGTCCCCAGAAAGTCCATTGCAGGATCATCAAGGGCCGATACGCTTCTGAATAATCGATCTCAGTCGTCACGCCCAAGTCGTACTTGGGCAGCCATTGCCAGGCCCCAACCACCCGGATTCCGCGATAGTCTCGGTAACCGGTGACATCCACGCCTGGTACGCCGGTCAAGGCTGCACTGGCGGTGTGCGTCAACGGCAGTTCGGCACGCCGCACTTTGGGTCGATAACCTTCCTCCAGGTTGCCCAAAGGATCGCGCAACTGCACTTTCAGAATCGACTGCGTATTCTTTTCATCGGGCAGAATCCCCAGCAGAATCAGTTGCTCATCGAACCGGCTGTTCGAGACCATCAACCCATTCTTGTCGAACGCATACGTCTCACCCGACTTGCCGATCTGTCCCAACTGGAGAATCCTCGTCATTTCCAGTTCGGGGCGGATGCGGAGGGCCAGCGTTCCGACAACTTCGAAACTGGCGTCGCGCACGGGAGCACACACAAACATCGTCGGCACGCCAGTGCGAACTCGCCCGAATTCGTCTTTCATCGGCACGACACTGGGAAAGGGCGGACATGTTGACACCTCGCCTTGCAGGGCACGGGTGATGAACGAATCGTACTCGGGAATCTCTTTGCCAATCAGATCGTCCGCCGAGGAAGAAATGATCCGCTTCGTCTTATCGGTCACCAGATAGCCGACATAACTATGAGCCGACATGACCGGGCCGAGTTGCTTGCGAAGTTGTTGATGCAGTGCCGGAATGGGCTTCGATGTGGCCGGCAAGGGAGATTCACCGCTGGCCAGCAATTCATACACGGACTCACGAATCGCCACACTGTTGGCGGCTGAAGTGACGTTGGACATCTGCGTATTGAACCAGTTGTCCAACATGGCAATTTCGACGGACAACAGCGTCGTCAGTTGCGAGCGCACGTTGTCTTTCATGGTCTTTTCGATGGCACTGCGGACACCGAACGCCAGAACAGACAAGAGGACCGTCGCGATGATCGGCCAGATCCAGATCTGTTTCTTGAGAAAAACTCTGGTCCGTGACATCGAGCGTGCGAGGCTCTTGGTGGCCCAGGTCATGTGAGCCTGGGGATCTCGGTCTTTGTGACGAGAGCCGTTGAGTCCCAACAGTTTCAAAAGTTTCATCGCGAAACAATCCAGACGCGGCGTCGGCAGGGGGCCGGCAAATTGAATGACCGTGCCCATGGAATCTCCCTTGAGAAGATCCGCCAGCAGCCTGTTGAAAAAGGTGTCTGAAACTCTTCGAATGTTGGCAAAACACTCGTTTCCGTGTGGTTGGCAAAGTTCCAGACACCTTTTTCAACAGTCTGCCAGGGCACGTTTAACATAGGTCGCCCCCGGGACCAATCATGCCGAAAATGCGGATCTGTGGCGTTTCGGGAACGTGCCGCAGTCACCGCAAGCCGTTTGTACGACTCATAGCGAATCTGCCGTCCCTAACGGGACTCGGGAATTTGAGCCCCGTAAACGAGGATCCAATCCGTGTTTCATCCGTGTCCATCCGTGGCAAAAACTCTTGTTTAATCCACTCCAGACAGCAAACCCGATTGCTTTGAGTCTGAATCATGCGTCGCGGACCGCAAATGCCCAGAACGAGTCCTATCAGGGCCGCTTGATTACTTCGCGGGCGACTCGCGCAGCAGGTGCAGATTTGCGATCGTGATTCCGGACAGCATGGAACCGACGATTCCCAGGTAGCCCTGATCGGTGCCGCATAGAAACAGGTTTTCGAGGTGCGTTTCGCCCGTCATCCGCTTGTGTGGCGCCCCGTAAACGCAACCGTTAATGTGGCTGGTGAACCGCTGGATCGTGCGCGGGGTGAAGACATCGGTATCCAGCACATGGGGTCGAAAATCGGGCGTGTGCTGCAGGCCGGACTCCAGGATTCGCTGTCCCCACAGTTCCTTCTCGGCAGCGTAAGTTTCATCCGGCAGATTCAGCCAATAGCGGTGATTGGCGAGTGCCGTGATCCGCATGCAGCCCTCTTTCAACGGCTGTTCGTATTCGAAGTTATTCGGCGAACAGATAATGCCGCTACGCAGATCGCACGGTTCGTCGGGGTTTTCGTAGTGGAACTCGGGGGTGTCGTTGTAGAAGATGATCGTGTCGTGATGGCCCAGTTCCGCCGGTTGCTTGTCGATGACGAAGATCGTTTCGACGAAGGAAATGTCGCCCGGTTCAGTACCGGGTCCCTGGACGATTTCCGAAGCAGTTTCGGGACCGCACATCCGCAGCGTTTCCGCCAGACCGGCTGACGAAACCACATTGCGGGCCTCGAGGAATTCGCCGCTTTCCAGTAGGACTCCCGTCGTCCGGTTCCCCTCTGAGACGATTTGCTTGACGGCCGCACGCAATTTGAGCTCGCCGCCACATTCGCGGTACTTGCGAATGACATTCTTCATGATCAGCCGCACGCCGTCATACGGCCTTCCAAACCCTTGTTCGAAGATGCTTTTGAACATCACCACGAACTGATTGAAATCCATATCGCCCGGCACCGCACTGCCGTAGAACATCAGCGGACAGAACAGCATGTCGATCAGCAGCCGGTCGCTGATGATTTCGCCCAGCACCTGCCGCGCCGACGCCGCTGACTGCTGCAAATTCAGTTCGTCGTGAGCATCAATGCGTTCCACGAGCCTGCGGAAATTCTCGCGCTGGGAGGGGAAGGCCGCGGCAACTTGGGCTTCGAAGAGAGCAAAATCGTTCGTGAATTTCAGCTCGACACCGGGAAAAATAATGCGCGATTGAGTTTGCGGGCAGAGATCGAAATCGTCCCACCGCAGTCGCAGTTGTCGCAGCAGCTTGCTGAGCGGCCCGGTTTTGGTGCCGGGTTTCGCATAGTTGGTGACCGCGTGCAGACCGACATCATAGTCACGATGCCGCAGGCGATAGAACGAATTCAGTCCGCCAATGGTGTAGTGCCGCTCGAGAATGCAAACCTTTTGACCAAAGTAGGCCAGGCGAATGCCAGCGGCTAAACCAGACAGTCCGGCGCCAATAATCAACGTATCGTACATGCGGAAAGTTGCGCCAGATCAATTGCGGGAGGGAGCCGGGTTCGCCCCAGCCTGATGTTCGTTGCCTCCCTATTGTAGCAGCAGCGAAACGGCGCTCAATTCACAATCATTCGTTAGGCGTCGTCGCCGCCTCAGCCGTCATAGTAGCCTTCACGTTCCACGTGAAGAGGTGCCGAGCGCACTCAGGGACTCTGAGCGTTCCCCAACGCGTCGACCGTATCGCACGCGTCGCGCGTTGGATTTCAGTACCAACGGTGCGCGCCAGGCCAGCCCAGCCCAGGGCAACGCCCTGGGTCTGGATCGATAGAAGGCATCCAAGCCCTGAAGGATAGTTCGACGCCATGGGAGGGTGAGGCTCCCGCCGAACCGCAAGCGTTTATCGACCCTCGCAAGACTATGCGGCTCGGCGGGGTACCCTCTGGGTCCCTCGCCCTCCCATCAACTCGAATCACGAATTCGGTCCGTCGTGATGGCGTGCTTCGCACGGTGTCGTGATCGCACCGCAACACCCCGCGATTTGCTGCCCCAGTTCGGGGGCGCCGATGATGTGACAAATGGGCCTTTTTACGGCAAAAAAGCCCAGATCCGCTTTGAAAACCCTGGATTTCGAAATCTGGCGGTTCGCGACTCAGGTGGTAAAAAAGGGGCGTTCCCAGGCGAGCGTCCGGCGTCAGCCGGATGGTTGTTGGCGACGTACTTGAACTACATCCGCACGCCCTTTTTTGTGAGGTCAAATATGAGATTCGTTATTTGAAAACGGCCGTTTAGGACCGGTGCATCAATCACCGTCGTGGCCGACGCTGCT
>CAMAVF010000445.1 GCA_945861445.1 Planctomicrobium piriforme
CTGCTAGCGTCGGTGTCAACTCCGACGCTAGCAGCGTCGGCCACGGAGAAGAATCCGGGGGCTGACGCCGCCCGGCTCGCCTGATCGTGGTCGGGGGGACGTTCTGTCTTTGCTTGTGAGTCGCTAAAAACCATCCGGCTTACGCCGGACGCTCGCCTACGAAGAGGCGCGCGGCCAGTCAATCTTACGAATTGCTCGAATAGAGTTCATCCCGTTTGACGCGCATTTCCGACCCAAGATTGGCATAATACTTTCTTGATGCGATCCGGCGGCAGACCGTCGCGATTGTTCTTTGCCGGACTGACAACTTCTGCGACAAACATCTGTTGAGGTCTCATGAATTCTCCTGCCGCAAAAACTGGTGCCGGAAAATGGATGGCACTGACTGCCGCATTGCTCGGCTGGATGTTTGATGGCGCCGAGATGGGGCTGTTCTCGCTGATTGGCCGGTCGGCAATCCGCGACCTGCTGGGGATGTCCGCCACGCCCAGCGATGCGGACAAGCAGACGGTCGCATTCCTGTTCAGCGTCATCACCGCCGTGTTTCTGGTCGGAGCGGCGACGGGCGGAGTTCTGTTTGGCTGGTTGGGCGATCGCATTGGTCGTGTCCGGGCCATGTCGCTGAGCGTGGTCACCTACGCCCTGTTTACCGGCCTGTGTGGGTTCGCGACCTCGGCCTGGCAAATCGCGATCCTGCGATTCATTGCGGCTCTGGGAATGGGTGGCGAATGGTCCCTCGGCGTCGCATTGGTGATGGAGGTCTGGCCCAATCGCTCCCGAGCCCTTATGGCCGGATTGATCGGAGCCGCCGCGAATGTCGGATATCTGCTGGTCGGGTTCCTGGGCCTGGGGATCAGTCAGGTTCCCGGCACCGTTCGCGACTGGTTGTTGGCGACCGGACTGCCGCAGACCCAGGTCACTCACCTGGTGGCCAACGATGCCTGGCGACTGTTGATGATTCTGGGTGTCTTACCGGCGCTGTTGACGTTCTTCTTTCGCCTGTTCGTTCCAGAATCAGAAAAATGGGAGAAGGAACAAGCCAGCGGAGGAACCAATCACTGGGCCACGCGCGACTTGCTCGGCGTGCTGATCGGTTCGATGGGGCCGGGATTGATTATCTATGCGTTCGCCGATCCTCAGTTCTCGTGGCAGGCCCGCGCGGTGGCATCGGTCATCGGCGTTGTCGTGGCCACGCTGGGCTACCTCTATCCGGTGATGCAATACCTCAAGCGCGTCCAGGCCGCGAGCACTACCAAGGTGCAAAACGCGTTTGTCATTCGACGCATGCTATTGGGGGCCTGCTTGAGTGGTGTTGCCTTGATGGGAACGTGGGGAGCTGCTCAGCAAACTCCCAGTTGGGCAGGCAGTCTGGTAGATCCCAAACTCACGGGGACCGTCGGGGGCATCACCATGATTTGCCTGTCTGTGGGTGCGATTACCGGCACGATTCTGGGAGCGTTGGCCGGTGGCTGGTTCGGGCGTCGCATTACCTATTGCGTGCTCTGTTTGTTGTCACTGGGATCGGTCTGGGTCTGGGCCGCCTTTTTCAACAAGTACGACAATATGTTTCTGCTGAATGCGTTCCTGGTCGGAACCTTTACCGCGTCGTTTTATGGCTGGTTGCCGTTGTACCTGCCCGAGTTGTTCGGTACCAATGTGCGGGCGACGGGCCAGGGATTCGGGTTTAACTTCGGCCGCATCCTGGCTGCCGTGGGTGCTCTGCAGGCGACCGCAATTAGAGATCTGTTTTACGAGGACATTCACCTGATTGGACTGACGTTTCCAAAAGGCTATCCCGCGCTGTTATGTACCATCAGCCTGATTTATCTTGTCGGGGCAGTCATCATCTGGTTCGCGCCGGAAACCAAGGGGCAGCCACTGCCCGATTGAGAGCGAAGTGATTTTTGACGCTCCCCGGCACCAAGGGAGCATAACGACAATCCTCCCCCCTCGCCCTGGTAATCCGGGGAGAGGGGACGGGGGTGAGGGGCTTTACGAGCGTTATTCGAATGGCATTGCAAATCGTTTTTTACCCAAAAAACCGAATTCCGCGTCACTAGTTGATCGTTCCCCTCACCCCCAGCCCCTCTCCCCAGATTACTGGGGCGAGGGGAGATAAGATCTTCTTGTTGCCCCATCGACCACCCTGACAAGTCCCAAACAGTCCATTGAAGCAGTTTGGCAAGAGCCTCAAGATTTTTTCCTCCGGGTTTTTCTCCATGAATTACATCGACGCCCATTCTCACGTGTGGACTCCCGATACCGAACATTACCCCCTGGCGGCGGGATTTTTTCGGGCGAACATGCAACCCCCCAGCTTCACGGCCGAGGAGTTGATGGCTCAGGCCAAACCAACCGGCGTGAACCGCGTGGTCCTGATTCAGATGTCGTTTTATGGCTACGACAACCGCTATATGCTCGACTGCATGAAGCGGTTCCCCGGGACTTTTTCCGGTGTCGCCGTGATCGATCAGAATCAGCCCGATCCCGCGGCCGAGATGATCAAGCTGAAGCAACAGGGGGTTCGCGGATTCCGCATCTATCCCAAGAACCAGATGGTCGAACGCTGGTTGGACGGGGCGGGCTTGAAAGCCATGTTCGCCACGGGAGCTCGCGAACGCTTGCAGATGTGCTGCCTGATCGATACCAACGCTCTCCCGGCATTGACGAAGATGTGCGACGCGTATCCTGATACGCCAGTCGTCATCGATCACCTATGTCGCATTGGCACGACCGGCAGGATTCTGCCCGAAGATGTCAAAGCCTTGTGTGACATGGCGAAGCACAAGCATGTCACGGTGAAGGCCTCGGCGTTTTATGCACTGGGCAAGAAGAAGCCGCCGTATCTCGACCTGGGGCCGATGATCAAGCAAGTCTACGACGCCTTCGGTCCGCAACGCATCATGTGGGCGACCGACTGTCCCTTCCAGGTCGTGGATCAAACGTATCAGCAATCAGTCGATCTGATTGAAAAAGGACTCGATTTCCTGAGTGCTGAAGACAAGCAATGGATCCTGACGAAGACTGCCGAACAGGTGTTTTTCCAGAAGTAGTACGTATACGGAATCCAGGCGAGCCGGGCGGCGTCAGCCCCGGATGCTGCTCCGTGGCCGACACCGCCCGGCTCTCCAAATCACTCTTAATTGTTACCTAATCTGACCTACTTTGGTGAGTACATTGCATCATGCAGAGTGTTTCTTCCAAGTTGCGGCTGCTTGCCTGGGTTGGCCTCGTTGTCGCCAGCTTTTCTTCTACTTTGGCCTTCGCCGCGGAACCGCCCGTGGACTTCGAATGTCGCTGGGCAAAGACGGCTCCGGTTATCGACGGTCAACTGGATGACGAAGTCTGGAAATCGGCGCAGTTGATCGACACGTTCACGCTCCCCTGGCTGGGTGAGAAGAAGCGGCCGGCGAAGACGGCGACGCGGGCGCGGCTGATGTGGGATCAGGAGTATCTGTATTTTGCTGCCGACTTGGATGACGGTGACCTGTTCGCAGACATCACCGAACAGGACGGCATGACGTGGTACAACGATGTCTTCGAACTGTTCTTCAAGCCGGATGTGAACAAGTCCGCCTACTATGAATTTCAAGTCAATGCGGCCGGGACGGTCATGGATGTCCTGATGCCCGCCCGCGAGCAGAAGGCATATGAAAAATACCGCAAGGTGGACGAGTTCAACATCGTGGCGAAAGTGAAGCTACGCGGGACTCTGAATAAACGCGATGACAAGGACAACGGCTGGACGGTGGAGGCCAGGATGCCCTGGTCGGGATTTGCCAAAACCGGAGGCCGCCCCGCGGCCAATGACATCTGGAAGTTCACGCTCTGCCGCTACGACTACGATGTCTCATTCGGCGACCCGGAACTGTCCGCAGTGGCACCGCTGAAGCATGCCGACTTTCACCTTTTTGAAGACTATGCGAATTTGAAGTTTGTCGTAGCGAAAGATCAAAAGGCCGTAGCGCCGCGCGGGATCGAGAAGTTCGTTCCCGTAACGACCTCACGCGTGGTGGGGTCTCCCGAGCCTCCGTTGCCGTATCGCACGCAGCGCGTCTATGCCAGGCAGAAGACCGTCCTGCCGATGTTTGTGATTCATCAACCGGGCAGCGATCGGCTGCTGGTGATCACGCAGGACGGGGCGACCTCGAATACCACCCTGCGTCGCATGAAAGACGATCCAGAAGCGACGGAATATGAAAAACTGCTCGATGACGGGACTTCGGCTTACTCCATCGAATTCCATCCGAAGTTCCTCGAGAACGGCTACATCTACGTGGGGAACAACAGCGAAAGTGCCGGCAAGGGGTCTCCCAAGCACTGCCGCATCACGCGTTACACGATTGATCCGAAACCCCCTTATACATTCGACCCGAAGTCCGCGTTGACGATCATCGAGTGGCCGTCAGACGGTCACAACGGAGCGGCGCCCGCATTCGGCAAGGACGGCATGTTATACGTCACTACGGGTGATGGAACGTCAGATTCTGATACGAATCTGCGCGGCCAGGAGATGACTCATCTCACCGCGAAAGTGCTACGGATCGACGTCGACCATCCCGCTACGGACAAGCCTTATTCGGTCCCGAAAGACAATCCCTTTCTGCACATCCCCGGTGCGGCCCCGGAAACGTGGGCCATCGGCATGCGAAATCCGTGGCGGATGACGTGCGATCGCGAAACGGGCCATTTGTGGGTCGGCAACAACGGCCAGGACCTGTGGGAACAGGTTTACCTGATCACGCGCGGTGCGAACTATGGCTGGAGTGTCACCGAAGGGGGGCATCCGTTCTACCTCAATCGGCAGCAAGGGCCGGCACCCATCGTCAAGCCGACGATTGACCATCCTCACTCAGAAGCACGCTCGCTGACCGGCGGCATCGTCTATTATGGGACCAAGCTGCCCGACCTGCGTGGAGCCTACATCTACGGGGATCACTCCACGGGGAAGATTTGGGCGGTAAAGCACGACGGGACCAAAATCCTGTGGCACAAGGAACTCGTCGATACGCCATTTCACATCTCTGCCTTCGGCACCGATTCGAAGGGCGAGCTGTTGATCTGTGACCATGATTCACCGAACGGCGGGTTCTATACGCTGATCCCCGCGCCGGTTGACGCGAACCCGCCCAAGTTCCCCACGAAGCTAAGCGAAAGTGGTCTGTTCGAAACGGTCAAAGGGCACGTCGTGCAACCGGGCGTGATCCCCTACTCGGTCAACGCCCAACTGTGGTCTGACGGAGCCGACAAGCTGCGTTTCATCGCCTTGCCAGGGAGCGAGAAGATCGACTACGCAGCGCGCGGCCCGTGGGGACTGCCCGAGAAAACGGTGCTTGTGAAATCGTTCTCGCTGAATCTGGAAGACGGCAATCCAGCCTCGAAGAAGTTTATTGAGACCCGCTTCCTCACGAAGCAAGAGGGTGAATGGATCGG
>CAMAVF010000446.1 GCA_945861445.1 Planctomicrobium piriforme
AAACTCGGATTCGTCAAACTGACTTCTGATCGCCTGATTCTCTATTCCGATCTGCCCGCGGATGGACTCAAAGATCTGCCCGAAGCGGTCGCTCAACTGTATGGATTGCTGGAATCTTACTTCGGGCCGCTCCCACCTGATCGCGCCAAGACTGCTTATCAATTGACTGGCTATTTGATGGAGGACTCGCAGCGGTTCCGGGATGCCGGGATCTTGTCGGAAGGTCCGGCCCAACCGCATGAAGGCTGGTATCTGGGCAACGAGTTCTGGTGGAATCGGCAGGCGACGCCGTATTACACGCGGCATTTAATGCTGCACGAGGCCACCCATTGCTTCATGCACGTGATGCCGTCGATGGATTGTCCGCCCTGGTATGTGGAGGGGATGGCGGAGCTGTTTGGAACTCATCTGCGAGATGACAAAGGAAACTACACGTTCGGAATCATGCCCGATACCGCTGACCGGTGTCCCGGCTGGAGCCGGATTTCCGTGTTGCAGGACGAAGTGGCTGCGGGAAAATTGCCCACTGTCGAACAGATCCTCGACTACAAGTTCGACGCCTTCGCCAAGCTGCCGCCCTATGCGTGGTCCTGGGCGCTGTGCCATTTCTTGAACGCTCATCCCCGCTATCGGGTGCCGTTTCGCGAACTGGCCAAGCGGATGATGGACGGCGGATTCGAACCCCTGGCGACCAAGCTCTTCGCGCCCTACCGGCGGGACTTGCGAGATGAATGGCTGCTGTTTGCCTCGCAGATTCAATACCAGCACGACACCGAGCGGAGCGTGATCGAATTTCAAGAGGGAGTCGAACCAGCCGCGACTGGGAAGCCATCAGCCGCGACGATTTCGGCCGGACGCGGGTGGCAGTCGGCACGCGTCAAGTTGATTGCGGGCAAGCAATATCGTGTGCGCGCCACCGGGCGGTTTACTCTGGCGAAAACCACAAAACCGTGGATCAGCGAACCGCAAGGCATCAGCATTCGCTATTTCGCCGGTCAACCGCTGGGCCGACTCATGGGCCTGATCCGTCCCGAACCCGACGCCGATCCCACCCATCGCGACATTCTCAAATTCATCCCGCTGGGGCCCGATACGACGTTCGTCGCGTCCCATGGCGGGACCTTGTATTTGCGATTGAACGATGCGTGGAATGGGCTGGCCGATAATTCGGGAGAGGTTCAGGTGGAAGTCGTCGCAGATTAGAGAGCCTCAGCGGACTGCTCCGCCGTTGGCGTTGATGACCTGGCCGGTGAGGTAACTGGCATCGGGGCTGGCCAGAAAGCGGGCCAGCTTGGCAATGTCCTCGGGTAATCCCCAGCGTTGCAACGGCGTTTCGTGCAGCACGCGCGATTGCCAGGCGTCACTCGCCCCGTCACCCCACGCGGTGCGGATCCAACCGGGGGCAATGCAATTGACACGCACCTCGGGGGCCAGGCTCACTGCGAGAGATCGCGTAAACCCCATGATCGCATTCTTCGCGGCCGCGAACAGTTCCCCGCTGTTTCCTTCCATCCCGCGATCGGCCTGGTCCCAGCCGATATTCAGGATCACTCCGCGTCCGGCGGCCTTCATGCGCTGGCCGACTTCGTGTGAGAGCAACAGACCACTGCGCACATCGACATCCAGCAGCCGCTGCAGTTTCTGGGAATAGTCCCAATCGGCAGCTGGCCCCGTCAACAAATCGGCACCGGCGTTATTGACCCAGATATCGACCGTTTGAAGTTGGTCCCACGCCGCCTGCTGGAATGCGAACAGTTGAGCCGGATCACTCAGGTCTGCGAGCAACACGTGTGCTGCAGATCCCAGATCTTGGATTTCTCGAGCGACAAGTTGCGCCTGTTCGCGACTGCGATTCGCATGCACGACGACATCTGCCCCGGCACGAGCGAATTCCAATGCGATCGCGCGCCCGATACCGCTGGAGGCCCCGGTCACGACGGCTTTCTGACCACTCAAACTGCCGAACATACTCGTATCGTCTCGATTGTAAAGGGGCTTTCACAGGATTGGACCAAGCTCGCAAAAACGATTGTGGGCTCCCCTCGCCCTGGTACTCCGGGGAGAGCGGCTGGGGGTGAGGGGCCCGATCAACCAGCGACTGGGAACACCGTTTTCTTCTGCAAAACCGTTCTCATTTCAAATATCGACTGAATGACGCTCGCACTGCCCCTCACCCCCGACCCCTCTCCCCGGATTACCAGGGCGAGGGGAGCGATTGTCGCTACGCTCCCTTATCAGATGAATGGCCAATCGTCCCCACACTCTGGCCAGCGTGGCCGCGAACGGGTCAACGCAATATTGAATACATCACCACGTTGACCGCAATCTTCACCGCGTCCTCAGATAAATACCCGGCACATGCCGCCGAGGCCTGGCGTTCCAGCGCACAACTCAAATCGTATTTGCTGTAAATCACGACGTATCGTCCGTCGATTTCAATCCCTTCCAGAACAGGTTCGCCGACCACCGTCGTGGGCTTAAAGGGCTTCCCGGGTTCGCCCCCATTGGGTTCGCGCCGGCGCACGTCACGCAGATCGTGCGCCACCTTGGTCGTGTACAATTCATGATTCGCAGGGATCCGGGTCAGCTTGTGGTCGGGAAACATCTGCAGCATCAAATCTCGAAAGCTCTTGTCAAACTGCGGCGACGCACAGCAGGCATCGGCAAACAACATCGCCCCGCGATTGATCTGAGTCTTCAGGCGATCCTGCTCCTGCTTGTTGAAATTGAAGGCGTTCCGGCCGTGCATATACACCAGCGGATAGTTCTTCAGCGATTCGTCGACCGGGGTGATGTTCTTCACCTTGGTATTGGCCGTCACGCCGGCATACGAGTTCAAGGCGACTAACAAGTTGCGGACTGCATTCGGAGCCGCGTCCCAACCGCCTGTGTGACGCAGCTTGGCCACCTGCAGGAAACCACGCTCCAATTCGTCATTGGCTGCCGCGACATTCACCAACTGATGATCGGCGATCGAACTGGGGGGCTCGCGGCCCGTGGCGTATGCCACCACATTGATCCCGACTCGAGTCGATTTGGTAATCATGGCTTTCATCTGCGGCGACCGACGGGGTGGTTCAACGATACTCCACTTGTTCCACAGGCAGGCCAGATCGTGCGGCGAGTACATGATGCTGGTCCGGCAGCCGACATCGACGCCCCACAATTCCGTTGATTCGGGATCGATCAGATACTCGCTGCGAAAGACAGGGTGCTCGGCTGTCAGCCGTTTCAACTGGCTTTCGCCGTCGGGATACATCTGTTTGACGATGTCGCGGAACCCGCGATCAAAGTCGGTTTTGGTACACGTCGCTACTCCCAGAATGAAGCCGCCGTTGATCGCATACTGCCGCAACAGGTTGATCTCTGCCGGGCTGAACCGAGGAGCCTTGTCGCCGCTGATGTAAAGGACGGGCGACAACATCAAATCTTCCAGACCGCCACGCTGAGCTACGACGCGCATGTCGAGCTGCTGCCACGTGACCAGCTTGGGCCAGCCCGGCAGGCCGGTGATCAAGTCGGTCAGATTGCGGATGTCGTGACGATGCCGATTCCAGCATTGATCGTTTTTCTCATCGGCACCTTCGGAATCGTACTGCAACTTGTTGATCAGAACGGGGGCCAGCCCTTTCGACAAGAACAGCAGTGCGAACGAGGTTGAGACGACTTCATCGGCCTCGCCATGCCCCTGGCCACGCCAGCTCCCATCGCGGGGTGACTGCATGCGAATCAGAAAATCCGCACCTTCACGATACCAGTCATGTGCGCCAAAAAACCGCCGGCCACTCAAGCGGCCCGCTCGTTCCAGGCCGTACAGATAATAGAGTGCTCCACCGCCGCCACCGCCGGGATTATGTCCGACATCAAAACTACGCTCGAGCCATTTCACGCCCCGGTCCAGTGATTCGTTCTGCTCTGACTGACCACAGCAATTGGGCGACCCATCGGCGTTTTCGTCCGGTTCGTCGCGGAGCATGGATTCGACGATGACTTGCGTGGTAATGCCAGCCACCGTCATGCTGCCCGTACTGCCGGACGAGTTGGGCCCGCTGCCGTTATAGTTCCAGCCCCCATCCGCACATTGGTCGTTTGTCCAATACTGGCGAATCAATTCCCAGACCTCCCGGTCCACGGCCACATTGGCATACTGAGCTTCCCGGAGTCCCAAGACGGCAAATTGCGCATTGCTGCGATCTCCAGAACTGCCGCCGCGGGCCCCTTCGGTAAAATTGTACGACCAGCCGCCGGCACCCGGTCCGTTCTTGATTTGCTGTTTGGCGAGTTTTGTCGACAAACTCAGGATTTTTGGAGTATCACGAGACCCATCTTTGACCGCGGCCAATGCCATGATTTGTAAGGAGAGCTCATAGGTCATGCTCGGTTCGCGGCGGGGATCGCGCAGATATTTCAGGGCTTTCTGCACCGGTTCATCATCCAGCGTCATGCCGCAGTTGATCAGCGTCATCAGGGCCAGGCTGGTCTTGCCGACAACATGATCGGCATCGGACCAGGCACCATTTTCGCCTTGTTGCTGGACCAGGAACTGCTGGCCCTTTTCGATGGCGTTCTTGACGATTTTCTCGGTCAACGGCACCTTGGCCGGCTGAGCCTGCAACGGAGTCGTGGCCGCAATTAGCAGACACAGTGAGCCGAGGATCAACTGCGAACGCCCCCCGACAGTCCTGTGTGGCCATGTCCGGCCAGTTTCGAGAATGCAGTGGACGTGGTGACGACGATGAATCATGGTTTCGGCTCCCATCCGAATCGAACCCGGCAACGACGGGGCAGGGGACGTCTCAATGGTGGTTCGACACGGCGGCTCAGACGCCGTCATTCGAAAAACGCGAACCAGTAAACGCCGATGCCGCGACCGTCGATTCTAGCAATTGTACTCGATTGTCTAGAAGGAGCGACGGGATCTGTCGGAATTGCGATGTTTACCGGAGCCCTGGGAGGTTGAGGCTCCTGCCGAACCGCGTGGTCTTTCGGGGCCCGATAGCCTGCTGAGGCGGGAGCTTTCGAAGTTGGGCGGTAAGTAACGTGGGATGGGTCTCTGACCCGTCCGAGCCTGTAACATTCGATCTGGCACACGTTTTACATCTCGCGGGCTGTGTGCGAGACAATGATTCTGTTCCAAGTCGGTGGTGAAAGGTTCGGACGGGTCGGAGACCCATCCCACAAAAAAGCGCGCAACTTCAGAGGCAGGAGCCTCGCCCGCTCATCAGCTCGCGCCTACGGCGTCTTCGGAACACCCGGCTGAGCCGGGGCCACTGCGGCGGGTGCGGGGGCGATACCGGTGCGGGATTGAATCGCGCCCAGAATGACCGGCCAGTAGATGTAGAGACCCACTCCGATGCCGATCAAAACACCCAAATAGAGGACCAAGGA
>CAMAVF010000447.1 GCA_945861445.1 Planctomicrobium piriforme
GCCCGGCTGATTGTTATCAATTTCTCCTGACCAGATGCGTTGCGCGGTCACGCATCAGATTCCCGGCTCCCTCATGACAAGCACCCACCCATGAAAATCACGGAAGTCGTCTGCCAGATCATTCGCATCAAGTCGGTCATCGCCAAGACTGCCAGCAGCCAGGATTCTGTGATCGTCCGCATTCGGACCGACAACGGCCTGGAAGGGATCGGCGAGGCCGATTCCTCGCCGGAAGTGGTCAAATCGATTGTCGATGCTCCGTTCAGCCACAACATTGCGTGTGGCTTGCGCTTGTTGCTGGTGGGTGAAAACCCGCTGGAATCCGAACGCCTCTGGCAGAAGATGTATCGCCGGACGATGTACTTCGGTCGCACCGGCGCCGGCATCACGGCGATGGCGGCCGTGGACATGGCCCTGTGGGACTTGAAGGGGAAGTTCTTCAAGCAACCCATCCACTGCCTGCTGGGAGGCAAGCAGCATTCGTCGATCAAGGCCTACGCATCGATCCTGTTTGGCCGCGATGGGGCCGAAACCAAAGCGATCGGTCAGAAGTGGATCAGCGAAGGCTACAAGGCCGTGAAGTTCGGCTGGGAACCCATGGGTCAGAGCGAAGCGGTCGACATCGACCTCGTCCGCGGCGCCCGCGCGGGACTTGGCGACAGCAGCACCCTGCTAATTGACGCCGGCTGCGTTTGGGACGCGCGCACCGCCCTGCAGCGGGCCGAGAAATTCAAAGACTTCAACATCGGCTGGCTGGAAGAACCGCTGCGCGAAGACGACGTCGAGGGCTACGTCTGGCTCCGCAACCGTTCGCCCGTGCCGATCGCGTCGGGCGAAGGGGAATGCGGCCGGGAATCGTTCCGTCCGTTCATCGATCGGAATGCGCTGGACGTCTACCAGGTTGACTTGTCGCGTAACGGCTTCACGGAAGCCGCCTACATCCGCAACCGCGTCGAAGAAATCGGGGCCCGGCTGTGCAATCACTGTTACACGAGCCCGTTGACGGCCGCGGCCAGCCTGCACTGGCTCAGCACCTGCCGCGATGCCTTCCTCTTCGAGGACTGCGTGGAAGACTCGCCGTTGCGGCACGAGCTAACCCACGAAAAGGTTCAGGCAGTTGACGGCTACATCAGCGTGCCCGACGGCCCCGGCCTGGGCGTAACGCTGAACGAAGAGTTCGTGAAAGCCCACCTGATTTCGGAATCGAAGTAAGCATCGCGCGGCATACGGCTCGCATCAATTAATACGGCAAATTGGCAAGTCAAACCCAGGAATTCGGGTGCCACTGGCTGTGCCAGTGCATCGCCGGATAGGGGCCGGATGACCACCGGCACTGGCATAGCCAGTGGCACCCAATCCAAGAGTTTATTGATTGATCCAAATTGGCGAATGTCACCCACTCGCACTTGGACGGGCCTGAATGTCCTACGGCTGCCCAACCGCCGCCGCTTGCTGGCGGTTGTTTTGACGGTTGTTCTGGCGATTGGTCGGTCGTGTGGACGCCATGCCAGGGACGTCAGGCTCCAGCGCACCGCCGGGTTGATGTTCCTTGATGACGAAGTTGCGCAACTGCAGGATCGGCGGCCCCATCAGCAGGATATAGATCGGCGGTGCCAGGCACAGCAGTACCGGAAACAACATCCGGATGCTGGTTTTGCTCGCTTCTTCTTCCGCTCGCTGCCGCCGAGTCCTCCGCACGCTGTCGGCGTAGTCGCAGACGGCCGTCGAGATGTGCGATCCCATGCGATGCGTCTGAGACACCAGCGTGGCCAGGGCATTGATGTCGGGCGTGTCGATACGCGAGGCAAAGTGACGCAGGGCGTTGGCCATCGTATCGGCGTCGGCGTGCCGGCGAATGATTTCGAATTCGATGGCAATGTCGCGGTTGGAAAACTTGATCTCATCGGCCACCCGCTGCAGGGAATCTCGCAGGGGCAAGCCACCGGTCAGGCACATGGTGATGATGTCCAGGGCATCGGGCAGGCCCTTCTGGATGCGATCAACGCGCGATCGAGCCTGCATGGCCAGCAACATACGGGGAAAGCCGTAGCCGCAAGCCGTGGCGATCGCGCCGGCGATCAGAATGGTCCGCGGCATGTGCGAGCCCGGATCGGCCATGGTGGCCAACCCCAGCGTGCCGGCAATGCAGGCGACCACCAGCGTGTTACGCGTCGCCAGGTACTCCTGCAGGGCATGAGTTCCATAATATCCCGCGCGCATCAGGTTGCGGCGGATCACATCGACTTCGGAACTCAACTGCGGCACCACGGCCGCCATCGCCTGCACGAACGAACTGGACTTCTTACCCGGTTCGCTCAGCAGACCGGTCAGATCGTCCTTCACGCCCGCGAGTTTCCGGGCGGTACGTCGTCCACCCGCCACGAAGTCGCCGATCAAGAAGACCAGCATCGCGAGAACGAAAAACGCACCGACGGTTACCAGATCAATAAATGTCATCGTAAGGTTTGCTCTATCAGCCGGAACGCGCTAGCGTCCGGTTCGATTGCCATGTTGGTTTGAATGTTGTTCCGAACCGTGGGCTAGCGCCCAGTGGCTGATTTGTCTGTCTCGCTAAATCGGCCGCTTTAACAACGCCAAAACCCAGAAAATCCCGACCAACTCCAGGCTCACCGCCAGCAGCAGCAGCAAGCGGCCCGTGGGGTCGGTCAGCAGCGGTCGGACGTGGTCGGGGAAGTAGATAAAACACAGGATATACGCAATCGGCGACACGATGGCCATCAACAGCGTTGAGGATCGGCCGGCACCCGTCGTCGCTCGCATCTGCCGCGCCCCATTCAACCGGTCCCGGACGACTCCCCCCATCCGATCCAGCGCCACGGGCAGGTTGCCGCCCGTCTGGCGATGCACCATCAATGTCGAGGCCAGCATGCGCAGTTCAGTCAACCGCACGCGACGCGACAACGACTGCATGACCGTACCCAATGCCAGCCCCATATCCAGTTGCCGGGCACACCGCGTGAATTCACGGCCGATGACCCCTTTGGTTTCCGCCCCGACCAGCGCCACCGCCTGATCGACGCTTTCACCCGCCCGCACGGCGCGCGACAGCAGATCGACGACGTAGGGCATCCCCTCCTGCATTTCTCGCATCCGGCGGCTCCGCAGGATCATCATTGCAAGCAGAGGCAGCAACATACCGGCCGACGCGCCCAGACCGGCAATCATCCCATTTGCACTGTACGTGAACAGGGCCCCGCCCGTCAGCAGGCCGCAGGCCACCAGCATCAAGAATGCCGTCACCGACGAGACATCGAACCCCGACTCGAACACCAGGTGCTCAAATCCCTGATCCAGCTTACCCGTCAAACTCGTGGCGGGGGCTTCGTCATGGACCGTGGGAACGCGGCGTAGCGACACCGGCCGCAGCCGGTCCGGGTTCTCGGGGCCCCACATTAAATCGCGAATCACCATCCACAGGGCCACGCAGACCGCAATCGAGGCGAAAAAAACGATCAGTGATACCTGCTCAAGGGTCACGTCCAGAATCTCCTGTCAAATTCTCACCACACGTAGGCCAGGCTGTGCCTGACACATTTCAAACAAATTTTTTCGCCACGGATGAACACGGATGAAACACGGATTAAGGCACTCGCGATCGACACCGTCAGAGACTTCCGCCCCGTCAAAAAAACAGTTGCATGATCACCAGAACGTCGGCACACGATGATCCAATCCGTGTTTCATCCGTGTTCATCCGTGGCAAAAAACTCCTCGTTTTTCAAATCGCAGGCCCGACCCCGCTTTCTCACAGTTTCCGGGCTTCGAACAGCGCGTCCGGCAATTCAATTCCCGCGGCGAGGAACCGCTTCAGGCACGCTGGGCGATAACCCGTTACATAGTATTCCCCCACCGCCTGACCGTCCTGCACGCCCGTTTGTTCGTAGCCGAAGATGTCTTCCAACTGATACACGCCCTCCTTGATCCCGACCACTTCCGAGATCCGCATTACCCGGCGGGCACCACCCTTCAAACGGGCCAGATGCACCACCAGCCGGATTCCCGTCGCAATGTATTCGCGAACCACCGGCACCGGCAGCTCGTAACCCGTCATGGCCACCATCATCTCCAAGCGGGCCAGCGCGTCACGCGTATCGTTGGCGTGAATCGTCGTCAGCGAGCCTTCATGGCCCGTATTCATCGCCTGCAGCATATCGAGGGCCTCGGACCCGCGAACTTCGCCCACGATAATCCGATCGGGCCGCATTCTCAAGCTATTCCGGACCAGCGCCCGCTGCGTCACCTCGCCCGAATCTTCCGTATTCGGCGGCCGAGTTTCCAGGCGGATCACGTGCCGATGCAGCAAGTTGAGTTCCGCCGAATCTTCGATCGTAATCAGCCGTTCTTCGGCCGGGATGAACTTCGTCAGCGCGTTCAGTAATGTCGTCTTGCCGGCACCTGTACCGCCAGCGATTAAGAAACTCGCCCGGGACTCGATCGCCGCTGCCAGGAACTGCACCATTTCCGGGGCAATCGACTGGAACTGCGTCAGATCGTCCAGGGTCAGCGGCTTCTTGCCGAAACGCCGGATCGACAGGGTCGGGCCATTCAAGGCGAGGGGCGGAATCACGGCATTCACGCGGGAACCATCGGGCAGGCGGGCGTCGACCATCGGGCTGACTTCATCGATCCGGCGACCCACGCGCGAGACCACGCGGTGAATGATCCGCATCAGGTGCGCGTTGTCGGCGAAGATCACGTCGGTCAGTTCCAGCCGGCCGCGACGCTCGATGTAGACCTCGTAGGGACTGTTCACTAAAATATCGGAAATGGCGTCGTCGTCGACCAGGCTTTTCAGCGGCCCCAGCCCGAAGACTTCTTCCAGCAGGTTGTTGAGAAACCGTTCCTGATCGTGCCCCTTCAGTTCGACGGCATGTTCCCGCAGCAGTTCCTGGGCGACGGCCCGGACTTCGCTGAACAACTCAGCCTCTTTAACTTGGGCGAGCATCGTCAGTTCCAGCGATTCGACCAGTTCCTCATGAATGGCCACCTTCAAACGCTGAAACAGCAACTCGCGCCGGTCGACGTGGTCCGGAATCGAATCGTAGGAATCAAACAGCGCACGTTTCGCGGTCAATAAAGTCATATGTCAGCCCAAGTTGCCAGTTGTCAGTTTTCGCTTGTCCGTTGTCAATTATCAGTTGTGCATTGTCAATTACCCGCCCCAACAGCTTGCAATGATCGTTCCACCGTTGTCCAGAGGAAAATCCGAGGCGAGTCAGACGGAATGTGGAACAGCTTAAGTCACCACCAGGTAAAAACGCATCATATAGCTAGCAAACAGGCGAGCCGGGTGGCGTAAGCCCCCGGATTCTTCGTCGTCGTGGGATAGGCTTCCAGCCTGTTATCTGCGAACTTAAGAAT
>CAMAVF010000448.1 GCA_945861445.1 Planctomicrobium piriforme
CTCGGGATCGTATCCCACAGGAATAAAAGTCACGAACCAAGAACTGGGAGCCGTCAATATTCAGCCTGCCAAATTTCACGGCGACTGGAATTATCGTATCGTTAATAGTCGGTCAAAATAGAATCAACTTATTCTGTCGCGGCTCCTAATCTCTGTCAAGCGCGTCAAACGCGTACGGAGTGAAGATGAACCAGCCGCTCTGAGCGCCGCTCCACCCCTCGAACTTGCCAGCGGCCAAACCGCTACGAGCGGAGCGGATTGCCGCTGTCAGCGACTCGCGACAAATGCGCCGATGCTCGCGATCGCCGGTCAAGGCAGATTCATAGGCGAGGGCAAATGAGGAAAGGAATGTCGGCGCACCTACGTCGGGTGGCGGATTGCCCCTGGAGTGAATGCACGACGTCAGATAAAACGACTTGTGCTGCTCGCTGTAGCATCCGCGAATTAACTGATTGACCCCGACCGTCAAAGCGGCGAGCACTTCCGGATCCTGTGTGTTCTGGTGATAGCGGGCCAGTGCACTGAGCGTCAGTCCCAGCATGTACCCATTTTGACCGCGGCAACGTTCCGCCGCGCTCTGTCTGGTGCAGTGACCGTAGGCCAGCATGACGACCCAACCCTTCTTGGGATCGAAGTGCCTTTTCAACTGGTTCCACTGTCGCGCCGCCGCAGCAAGATACTTCTTGTCGCCTGTCGCCTCGTACGCGTCGAGCATCATGTGGAGGGGCCAACCGACAGTTCGAATGTGATCCGAGTACGGAGTTGGACAAAGTCCGGCCATATAATCAGCCGACATCACGGCGACTTCCAACGCGCGTCGATCGCCAGTCAGGCAGTAGTAATCGAAAGATCCGCCAATCCAGTGGTGACCGGTATTTGAGAGCCCAAGACAGTACGGCGGCCCCAGGGGTTTCAGCGGCGGGAGGTCGTAGTACTCGCCATCAGTATATCGCCCATAGTAGCCGCCCGTATGTCCAACGCAGTGCGCCCAGATGGTGCCGGGCCCGACCTCGATATCGGAAGCCGGGAATTCGAAGAGGCTCTTGTTGACGGCGTGTATCACACCAACGTCGACGCGGTGTCTCGCAGCTTGTGTGGCGCGGTCGAAGAAACGCCGATCGCCGCTACGGAGGTACTGCAGAAAGAAGCCGCGTGGCAGGTCGTATTCGAGGTTGCCCCACATGACAAGGACATCTTTTTGGTTCCAATACCAGTCACCATAATTCAAGAGACCGTATTCCCGTTGTTTCTCCCGATCCTTCAGATGGAAGTCCAGGAACTCGTTCACCAGCGTGTCGTAGTCCAGAGACTTCTCAGGATCCGCCGGCGAGATTCTGCCGGCTGCGCGCGTCGACAGAACGTATTCGGGATCGACTTGCGCCAGCAGTGGTTTGTCCACGGCGCGATAGAAACCATCGAGCTGTTTTTCGTCGGGAGCTGCGGAGAGAAAATGCACCCAAAGTTCGTGTGTCTTGGCGCAACCGATCTTGTAGGTGTAAACGCCCCCACGCAGATAGTAGTAAAGTTCGACTTCCTCCATGAGGGGCTTGCCGTCATAGAACCCGTCGGGAAACGTCGGGCAAATGCCGACACGCAGACGAGCGTTTTGATCGACGTTCGCGTTGGACTCGACGGCCAGACTCTTCGGCCAGTTTTGCCAGAACTCGCGCACTCCGACCGCCAATCCCCCACCCTCGTCACCGACGGCGGCCCAACCCGCGGCTCGCTTGCCGGATTCCTTTCCGTTGATTTCGTACTGCTGCTCATCCACTTGAAAGAGTCTGGCCGGCGTTTCGGTGGCACCCTCCAACAGGGCACTATGCTTGCCCGCCCCTTTCGTGCGAGCGAACACGAGATCGAGCGATTTGATTTTCGACATCAACTCAGCTTGGTTGTCGTTGATAAAGGTGTAGTCCAGACGAATGAACGGCTGACCGCGATAGGCGTGCAGTCGAACCACGTAACGGAACATCTTTCCGGAAGCGTTCGTGTGGTCCCCCTCAACGCGAATGCAGGCCCTCAGGGGACCCGATTGCTCGACTCGCATTGTGCAAGCGCTCAGGTCGGCTCGAAACACCTTCCCGTCGGGTGTCGTGAGTTCGATGCCGACTCCCTGCGAAGCTGTGATGCGTTCGTCATCGGAGAACTGACCATCGCTGTTGCGATCGAACCAGACTCGATCCAATAGCCGAAACCGATGCTTCGAGAATTCGAATTTGTGTGGCCCCGTGACCACCGTGACACTTTCGTCGGTCTCAGCCACGCGGAGGGGGTTGTCCAGCTTCTTGGGGCGGTCATTCTCCCCGTAGCGCAGGGTCAACCGAGCGGTTTCGCCTTGCTGGAGACTGATCGGAAAGTCGAGCAACAGCCAACGGATCGACCCATCCGGCCACCGCACCAAAGCTTCGGTCTGCAGCGGCAGTTGTTTCCCTTCGTCGTCGTACAACGCCGCGTGGTCTGCGTCGCGCAACGCGCCGCTCGGCAAGGGCACGCCGGAGGTGACCGGCCAGTTGGATCTGGCGACTTGGCTCGGCTCTGACACCGTCAAACGGACTTCCGCCGCCCCAATGCTCGTCGGCATTTGTGCAAGCAGGAAAAAGACCACGGAACCTCCGAAAACCACCTTTCGGAACTGGGTTGACGGTAGCCGTTGGGTTTTCGATGGGGCTGATTTCATAACGGTTGCTTCCGTTTGGTTTGAGGAGTTACGATCGTGTGCCTGACGCCTGTCCCGAGCGATTCGGCAGTACACAGAATATTCGCGATCCGATCGAGGGCATGGGGTTACTTCGCCTGAATGGTCAGTTTGCTGAGTGTGGCACACGCTTTGTCGCCGTTTTCGACGCCCGAACTGCTGTGCAGCGTCATATGCACGTCGAAGTCCTGAAGCGATCCTAGTTCGCCAGCCGGAACCTCCAGCCGCAGAGGGCCATTGTGGACTCCTTGCGATTGGACGTCCCACTTCGGTTTCTCCCCGCGCGGTCCGACGCTCAGTGTAATCGATCCCCCTAGACTTGGGCCGTTCGCCGAGCAGTCGGCGATGACGACGAGCTGCTTTAATGGTTGCGGCGAAGAGATTCGTTGCACCTGATGAGTCGACGTGGCGAAACCACCCTTCATTCCCACCCAAAAGCCACGGTCACGATAGCCGCCGTGAGTTGGGTGGCCCACATCGAGTCGCCCGAGATGTGACCAGCGTTTGGTGGTGAAGTCGTCCTCGTAGGTCAGGTTGCCGTACAGGTCCGACGACAACTTCGCCACCGCGCCAGCCTGCGGCGGTTGATGCTCGCAGCGGACGCGCAAACGATCGAGACAGTTTCCCGCCAGACCGGCCTGCTGTGCCGCATTCTCCATCGAGACGCGAACGAAGAAGACGTGCCTGCCCTTCAGCGATCCCTCATCACCCAGCCGGAGCGAATCGATCTTGTCCGCGCTGTGTTGCGTCACTTCCAGCGGCCAATCGCGGCCCAGTTCATCGGCGGAAATAGCCAGCGTGTTGCGACAGCGGGCGTCGGTGGGGGCAGCGGCATCCAGTGTGACTTCGACCGATTCGAGCGGAAAGTACGACTCAAAACGATAGACCAGCGACGCGCGAGATGTTTCGCCGGACTTTGTCTTGAGTAACAAGTACCCCGGTTCCTCGGGGCGGCTGGTGAGTTTCAGGCCGAGAAACCCGCGTACATCGGCGTCGTGCAGCCATTGGAATCCGGAGAACGACTCTTCGTAAACGCTCGGTGCGTCGCGATCGCCCCCCACCGGCACGCTGCGATCGCGAACGGAAAAGTTCGCCGAAGACAGCGGAAGCGTCCCGAGCCGCGTGTCATGCATCTCTTCCCGCTTGAGCTGCAGCGCAGCCCGCAACTGAACCATGTCGGCTGTTTCACTCCCCATCCAATGATTGACCGATCCGGTCGGACCAGCCACCGCGAATGCCGCGCACGAAACGTTGAATTCGCGAGAGGTCTCGAACTGGTGCCACTCCCGGTTGATCAGAGCCTCGGTCGTCGGATACTGCGTCCACTGCGGCCAGTGCGGATCGGTCGCCCAGGGGACGCAGATCGCCGGTTTGCCGAGGGCCACGAACTTCATCAGATGCTTGCGAAACCCGACTCGGTCCCAACCGTACGAATCCCAGATCCAGCCATCGGCGGTGAGGTTTGGATCAGGTGGAAACGGGTCGGTGTACCATTGAAAGACGGGGATGCCGTACTTCTCGCGGACATACCGAGCGAGACCGTCCAGCACCTCGACACGGCCGCCGGTGTTCTCTTCGCCCAGGCAAATGGCCGGAATCAACTCCGGATAGGTCGGGCAATCCTTCTCCGCCCCCAGCCAGGCATCGAGACGCCGTTTGCCCGTCTCCAGGTCCGCGTCCCGTTCTCCGCAGTAAACAATCAAAACGTCATGACGATGTGTGTCCTCCCGAACCGCGCGGCTCGCCTTCACTCCGGCCCACCACGCGGCCTTGCCGGGAAACGTGTCGCCCAGACTGAGCTTGCCCAGGTGGTAGTCGAAATGGCGATCATCTCCGCCGCCATAGACACCCAGAAACCGATAACCGGGATCCGGGTAGGAACGAGTTGTTGTTGTCTGTGCGTCTGATGTATTGATGATCCCGCCGAGCAGCACCAGACTCAGCAAGCAGCGGAGTACGGATCGCTGGCGGTGATTTCTGTCGGCTGAATGCAAACCGGTCGCACGCGGCATGTTTGTTTCTCCCGTTTCTGCAATACGTTTATTCGACCAGGCTGGCGACAGCCATTCCGATGCCGGTCCCGCCGCCGCCGGTTCCGTTATAAAACAGCCGTACTCGATCCTGTTCCCGCAGCACGCACGGGTAGCCAATCATGCCACCGTCCCACGCTCTCGGCTGAAGCGTCAGGAAGACATTGCCCGAATCCGTGGCACGATCCCACGTCAATCCATCAGGACTGGCGGCTTCGGCCAGGGCATACGTCTTGAACTTCGTTCCCAGACCGGTATAGATGCCGCGATATCCCCTTTCTGTTTTCCAGACATTTAGACCCACCACGCCAATGTCTTCCGTCGTCACATCGCGACGGCGCTCGAGTACGATTTGGCGGTCGCTCCATTTGATGCCGTCGTACGAGTGCGCGGCAACGCAGACCTTGTGCTCGATGACGTGCCAGGTTCCGTTCGCGAGATAGTTGAGATCCTTGAGTCCCGGCAGCAGCGTGTAATACAGACCATGCAGCGTGCGGCCATCGGACTGCGGCAAGTCGATGATGTTGCCCAGGCCGACAAGCGCCTGACAGTCGGGATACTCCTTGACGCCGTCTCCCTGCAGGACCGGCTCCACCGAGTGCTTCTTCCAGTGGCGCAGGTCGTCGCTTTGCG
>CAMAVF010000449.1 GCA_945861445.1 Planctomicrobium piriforme
ATTGGCCGATTTACGGCTGAGTATTACCCAAGCGTCTAACGGCCAATTTCGAAATATCGCAGGCCCGACCCCGACTCGAATTCGGACCGGCCGGGAGACCGTTCTACGGAAATCACCTCATGACACCGCATCTCGTCTGGCATGGATTAGGCAACTCGCTGCTCTGGCAGTGCGTCCTCATCCTGTCGCTGATCGGTGCGGCGGTCATGATCTGCATGCTGTACGGCTACGAGCGGCGTCTGGTTCCCGCCAGTGTCGGCAACATGCTGTTGATGCTGCGACTGCTGGTCGTCGGCTGCCTGTTCGTGACGTTCCTGGAACCTGCCCTCACATGGACCCATCAATCCAAACGAGATGGCCGCATCGTCGTCGCGCTGGATGTCTCCGACAGCATGACGACGGCGGATGTCCACGCTCTTCCCTCAGAAAAGTTACGCTGGGCCCGGGCCCTGGGGATGGTCGGCGAGCAAGCCGCTCCGGAACGTCTCACGGCGTGGCAGGCCGCTTACGACAATCAAAAAGAGCCCGACTGGGTGGCTCCTCAAGAGACCGCAGATCCCGAACGCCGCGTCAGGCTCAGTCAGTTGCGCAAGAAGAATCTGGAACAGGCAATGGAAGATGCCAGCCAGATCCCGCGGAAGGAAATCGCCCGACGGCTGCTGACATTGACATCGCCCCCCTTGCTGCCCGCTCTCGAAAAACTGGGCAAGGTCGAAATCGTCGTTTTCGGCGGGAAGTCACAGGGCGCCAGTCCGGACATGCTGCCGCAAATCGTCGACAAGCCCCCTCCCAGCTTGCAACCGACGAGTTCCGACTTGTCCGAGCCGCTGACGGCGGCGTTGAGTGGTTCGGAAGGCGCGTCCTTGCTGGGTGTCGTCGTGCTGACCGACGGCCGCGACACGGGCGGACACGATCCGACCGGCGCTGCGTCGCGGCTGGGAAACACGCAGGCGCCAATCTTTCCCGTGTTGCTGGGCTCGCGACTGCGCCCCAAGGATCTGGCCATCGGATCGCTCGACTATCCACAGACGGTCTTCAAAGACGATCGCCCCGTCTTGAAGGCCACCATGAATACCGCCGGTTATGAAGGCCGGGCCATTACCGTCAAGCTGCAGCCGGCAGAAGGGGAACCGGTCTTGAAAACGGTAACACCCGCCGGGGCGCAAGTGGACCTCGAATTCCCCCTGCCGGTGGGCAAAGTGGGCCGCTATGAATTCACGTTGTCGACAGACCCACTTCCCGGTGAAACACGAAAGGACAACAACACGCGCCAATTCGCCATGACAGTCGTCGATGACAAAGTCCGGGTCCTGTTGCTGGATGGAGAAGCTCGCTGGGAGTTCCGCTACATCGACAACGCGTTGAAACGCGACACGCGCGTTGAACTCTTCTCCGTCGTATTTGACCAGCCCTACCTGGGCGTTCTGAACGAAACATTCTTCCCGCGCAGTCTGGCCTGGCCCGTGAATCCGGAGCTGGAAAAGTCGCCGCTGGCAAACATCGATCTCGTCATCCTGGGGGACATTCCCCAACACCAGTTGCCACCGCAAGCCTGGCAATTGCTCGAGAAATTCGTGTCCGAAGCAGGCGGGACTCTGGTCTGCACGGCCGGCAAGAGGCATTTCGCCAACCAGGCGGCAAACCCCATCCTGCAGCAACTGCTGCCGGTCACCCAGGTCACGCCAGTGGAAACGGCAGGCCCCGCAGGAGCAGGCTCACCGACGGAACGCGGCTTTCATCTGAAGCTGACGCCCGAAGCCGAGACTGAAGCCATGTTCCAGTTTGATACCGACCCGGCCGCCAACCGTGTCATCTGGGCCAATCTTCCGGGCCATCTGTGGGGCCTGATGGGACCGGCCAAACCGGGGACCACCGTCTTCGCCGCACCCTACCAGGGACAAGAACAAATCGGCCTGGCAGCCGAGCGTCAACGCGGCATGATCGTGCAGCAATACTACGGCCAGGGCCAGGTCCTGTGGCTGGGCATCGACAGCACCTGGCGCTGGCGGCACCTGGTTGGCGACAAGTATCACCACCGCTTCTGGGCCCAGTTGGGACGCTGGGCGGCTCACGCCAAAGCCGTCGCGGGAAATGCGTTCGTGAAGTTTGGCCCCGAACGTCCAGACGTCGTCGTAGGAGACAACGTCCTCTTACGAGCCCGCTGGACCCCTGAGTTCCTGAAACGGTTTCCACAGTTGAAGGCACGCGTGGACGTCTTTCGAGCCAAGGACCCTGCGAACGCGAAACCTTTCACCTCGTTGGAACTCAAGCCCGATCAAACCCGGCCCCAAGTCCACGAAGCCCGCTCGGTCTCTTTGCCCGCCGGTTCGTATCGCGCGAAGCTGGCGGTGACCAATGCCGATCTGGGTCCGCAAGAAATCACGGCAGGTCTGTTTGTGGAAGAACCCAAGAGCCTGGAACTCTCGGATCTCAGCGGCAATCGCGAGCTGTTAACGCAACTCGCTCAACTCAGCGGTGGCCAACTGATCTTGCCAGAGAAAGTTCACACGATCCCCGAGCTACTCCGCGGTCCAACCGCCACGCAAACCCTGCGCGAAGAATCGCTATTGTGGGACCATTGGTTGATCCTGGTCATCTTCTGCGCCCTATTGATGACCGAATGGGTCACCCGAAAACTCAACGGATTGCCATAGTAGGATTCCCATAAATCCATCACGCAATTGGCACGCGTTTCCCCAACCAATCCAACACCAGTTGTGCGGTCTGCTGGCGGTCGATTTCCTGCAGCAGTTCGTGCAGATGGCCGGGCAAAATTTCTAGTTGACGATCCACGCTGCTGATCTTGTGGAACCAGTCAATCGTGGTTTGTGGCGTCACCACCCGATCTTGATCCCCCTGCACGACCAGCAACGGCGTCGTGACGCGTGCCGCATCGTCATGCACTTCGCGCAGCGCCTGCTGCACGGCGAAGAACCAGCCGGCCGTCACGCTGCGATTGATCAGTTCATCTTTCTTGCGTTCCTCCAGATAGTTCTGATCGGGCGACAGGTCGGCCGCGCGGACTCGGGACCGAAAGCGATACCACGGCCAAGTCCAAGTCAGCAGCCGACCCAGGATCCACGTCCGCGCATCAATGCGAATCTGCAGTCCCAGATACGGCGACAGCAAGCAGGCCGCGGTCACGAGCCCTCCGTCCGCTTCCAACAACCGGGCGACCACCAGCCCCCCCAGGCTGTGCCCGATGATGGCCGTCCGGGCCGGATCCAGTGCAAAATGGCGGCAGTGCAGACGCACATCATCGAGATACTCGTCGAAGCGCCCGACATGAACCCGGATCCCTTCCGACAATCCATGCCCGCGGTGATCGGGAATCAACAGCCGCCAACCCGCCCCAGTCGCCGCCTGAGCGAATTCCACATAGCGACCTCCGTGCTCACACGCACCGTGAATCAACACCAGATTGCGCTGCGGAGGCGGACCTTCGGGCAGGTACTCCCGCACAAACAATTTCAACCCGTCGTCCGAGGTGACGGTATGTCGATGTTCTTGCAATGGGACATCCTGTGAGATCGAACACGGTGATCGTTTAAGAATGAGCGGAAATGCTCCCGACAAGCTGCCGCAGGTCGGTAATCGACGTGGCAGAAGTATCTCCGTCCCGATTGATCCATACCGCCTGCAGTCCGCTGTCACGTGCCGCAACCACATCGTTCTCCAGATCGTCACCCACCATCAAGATCTGCTCGGCGGCACAGCCAGCGACCTCCACCAGACGAGTGTAGAAATGCACGCTGGGTTTATGCCATCCAATACTCGCCGAAACCACTCGTTTTCTTAACGGCCGCAAATCGGACAGCGTGTCACAAAGCGGATGGAGACGCTCGTCAAAATTGCTGGCGACCAGGACTTCGATCCCCCGCGAGTCCAGCTCCTGAAGCGTCTCGGCCACGTCCGGAAAAGTGCGCCAGGCGGCAGGCTGCCCGAAATGGGCATGCAACGCTGCAAAGCACGCCTCCTGGTCCTGCACATCACACAGCACCTGGCCGACGATCTGCCGCCATCGCTCTTTCTCTTCAATCTCACTCGTCGAGAAATCCCCGCGAGCACCTGCAGCCATGTCCTGAAAGACCTGTTGGAAACGCGTTCGTACCTGATCGAGAGTCTGTTGTGATCCAAATCGCTGCCCGGTGTTCCAATAAACCTTGGACACCGACGGTTCGGGATAGATCAACGTGCCGACAGCGTCGAAAGCCACGCATCGAATGGGACTGGTGCTGTCTTTGAAAAATCTGCTCAAGGGATTACTTCGCCTTTGAGAACGTGGAGACGGAGTTCATGACTGGGGTCAACATCCCGGATTATAGGGTCCCAGGCAAACGACCCGGCCGGGAGTGATCTCTCATCCGCCGAAATGCTTGCTCGTCGATCAGATTCTGCTGGAATTGGCAGGATATTCCAATTACGCCGGCTGGTACGCGATTTGCCAAACGGGGTGGTCTAGATCAGTTTCACCGGACGCAAGTACGCGTGGAACGCTGGGGTTGATCGAGTAATCAACTCCCAGTTGGCATTTACTTTGAAAAAGGGGAATCAAGATGACTCGTCGATTGATGACTATCGCCGGAGTATGCGCCGCCTTGGCATGCGTGACCATGGTCGCTTCTGAAGCGGAAGCCGGACGTTGCCGCTGCGGTCGCCGTGGCGGCTACGGCTGGAATGGCGGTTACGGTGGTGGCTATACCACCAATTACACCAGCGGCTACGGCACCGTAGGCGCCGGCTATAACAACGGTTACGGCACAGGCGCGGGTGTGAACGCCGGGGCTGGCTTCAATGCTGGAGCAGGCGTGAACGGTGCTGGCGCTGGAACTGGAACTGGTATCAACGCGGGTGCCGGTGTAAATGGCGCCGGGGCTGGTGCAGGCGTCAACGCAGGTCCTGGAGCTAATGGAGCTGGAGCTGGTGTCAACGCGGGCGCCGAAGCGACCACCAATCCTCCGCCCGCCCCAACGGCTCCCGACGCCCCGACCAATCCGTAGTTCGGCTTCTTACACAGAATGAAATCACCAGCGGACTGCCGTTCCTAGAGACGGCAGTCTGCTTGCGTATTATTCAATACAAGCTCGAAGCGCAAGCGAGTGCATTACTACGCATTTTCAACTGATACATGGCTCCTAAGAAGCTGCCAAACAACCGGGTAAACAGTAGCAAATGTTAAGCCACGAATTCTGATGCCAATTGGAAGCAGACCATCGCCGCCGCCAGCGTCGCACAGGCATTAATTGCCGTCTGGCTGCGATCGTAGCGGAATCGCATCCGGCGA
>CAMAVF010000450.1 GCA_945861445.1 Planctomicrobium piriforme
ATTTCATAAGTCCCATCCGTCCCATAAGTCCTATGTGTCCCATGGGACTTATAGGACCTATGGGAGTAAGACAGTTCTAACAACTATCCGGCTGACGCCGGACGCGTGCCAGAAAGGTCCTATTCGGGACCGTCCAGTGGCGGGACATCTTCATCCAGTGGATCCTCTGGAAGTTGCGGAAGTTCGTTCTTCTTGGCGTAGAATTGATCCAGCTTAAGATCACCCCGCATGTCGGCCTCGAGCATCGCCAATCGCTTTTCGATGATGATCAGCCGCGCATTGAGGGACGCCGGGCTGAGTTGATCGTCCCTGGAGGACCGCGGCGGACGCGGAACGGCGGGGTATCCCAATTGCCTTTGAAAGGCCGCGAACATGTAGAGCGGGTCCTTGCCCAGGTTTGCCCGGGCGATCCGGCCCTCTTTCGCACCAAACAACAACGCCGTTCTTGACTCCAGCGCGGGGTCATTCAACTGGCGCTGTTGATCGATGAGACATTGCTCGGACGCATAGTAGATCAGATCGGCAAAGTCGACGCTTCCCAACTGCCGCCGACACTTCTGAATGAAGTGCCGCCACGAATCATCGAATAAGGGATCATTCTGCATCGCCTGCAGACCCTTGTCGTAGCCCAGCCGATTCCGACTCAGGCATTCGAACTGATAGATGAACAGTCCCGCCCGCGTGGCGCCATTGGCCCGATAGTCGGCCTCACGCTCCAGCACCAGCAGGGCCGTATATTGATCGAATCTCGACTTGTCCTCTTCGGCTCGACTGAACACATACGCTTGAAACGGAGCGAAGTAATGTGGCAGGCGATCCATGGCTTCACTGAGGCGGCCGTTCAACAGGATCTCACCGCGCAGGAAATCAATGGCCATCGGCAGCCGCGTCGTCGACAGGATTTCCTCGTGAACGCCCGCCAGAATGTCCTGCGTGGCGACGTTCTGTGCGAGGCGTTCGCGGTAGACCCGGAAGAAATACGTCTGTTCGATGTATTCTTCGCGATCGAGTGGTGGGTATCTCATGGTATATCCGTAACACGAAAACGCTTCAGCTTCAATTCTTCGTAACGGACGTTTGAGTCAGTCGGGCTGCTGGGAGGGTGAGGCTCCTGCCGAACCGCAAGCGTTTATCGGCCCTCGCTAGACTATGCGGTTCGGCAGGAGCCTCACCCTCCCAGCAACTCAATCAGAATGCACTGGCAACAACGGTTGCACCAAATCCCAGATCTCGGCTTCGATCTCGTCGGCGGTTCGCAGTTGATCGCCGGCGACACACGACACACAGTTCCAACTCGGTTGTGACTGAGCCAGTTCGAGATACACCTGGCGTGTCCGTGCCAGGTGCGTGGAGTCGGATTCTTGCAGGTCGGCAGCCTGTTCAGTGTAATCGCGCGGGGCCTTGCGAGCGATCAATTGTTGGGCCATTTGCGGGGGAATATCGAGCAGCACGCAGAGGTCAGGTCGCGGCAATTCGTAGATCCCAAATTCCAGCTCTTCGATCCAAGCAATCAACTCGGCCCGTTCCGCGCCATCAAGTTTCGACGCTTGATGAGCCATGTTGGACGGCACATATCTGTCGAAAATCACGACATCGTGCTCGTCGATGGCTTTCTCCAGCCAGCTCTTCGATTCAAATCGGTCACCGGCATACAGCAGCGAGGCCAGGAACGGATTGACCTCATTGAGCTGGCCGAAACGTCCGTTGAGAAAATCAGCGACCTTGTGTCCGAAGTGAGTCTCCCGGTAGCGGGGAAAACTCACGAGCTGGGTACGACAGCCTCGAGCCAGCAAACGGGCCTGCAGGCGTGCGGCTTGCGTTCCCTTGCCCGAGCCATCAATCCCTTCAATATTCACCAGCAAGGTCACGGGACGAGATGACTCCAGACAGAATTGAGGCCGGTCAGGCGGTGCCCGACGGCTGAACTACTTTTTGTCGTGTTGTTGGAAGATGGTCGTTTTATCCGACTTGGATGTTGTGTCGGACTGCAACTCGTGGAGTGCATTGGCAACGGTTTCGGCTGTCGTGAAGTAATCGATCAGACGGCTCAACCGCATGACCTCTTTCACTTCCGTCTGCAAGTCGGTGAGGATCAATCGACCTTGCTTGCGGTGCAATTTGCGGTGCAGCGTGATCAACTTGCCCAGCACCGAACTCGTCAGGTACTCGACGCTTTGCAGGCTGATGATGACCTTGCGTTTGTCGAATTGTTCGACCAGGGCAAACAGGTCCTGCCCCAGTTGTTCGACATTCTGGTCTTCGGTCAGGCGCGGTACATGAAAACGCCCGATGACGACGTCGCCCTCTTCGCTGAGTTCGAAGTACGCCGGTTTGAATTCACTTAGCAACATACGCTGGCCTCCTGACGTACGCCGATCAGACCTTCGGAACTGGCAGAGGTCACCGTGGCGGGAACCAGTTTCGCCAGATCAGCCGGCGTTCCAGGAACCTCCACAGGTGCATACCGACAACTCGTGCCACGCATCCACCCGGGACGAACTTCGCCTTCAATCATCACCGACAAGGTCCGCCCCACGAGACTGTCATGATATCTTTCCGCGAGTCGCCGTTCTAGCTCTGCCAGTCGTTCCATGCGTTCTTTCTTCACTTCCGGCACCACCTGATCCGGAAAATCCGCAGCGGGCGTCCCCTTTCTCGCGCTGAAGGGGAACGCGTGAATCTTGGAAAACCCCGCTGCAGCGCACGTCTCGAGCGTGGCTTGAAACTCGGCTTCCGTTTCACCCGGGAAACCGACAATCACGTCAGTCGAAAACGCCGGTTGATCAAATCGCTGGCGGAAATCGTGGATTTTGCTCAGGAATGAATCGATCCGATAGCGCCGCCGCATGCGGGCCAGTACGGTGTTGGAGCCACTTTGCAGAGCGGGATGGAAATGGGGACACAGATGTTCGCAATCGGCCGCCGCCGCAATGAAATCAGGGCTCACTTCGCCCGCTTCGATGCTCGACAGCCGCAGCCGCCAGGTGCCGGGAATCTGATCCAATCGCTGAATCAAATGGCGCAAGCGAAACGGCGGCAGCCCCGACCGGCCGCGAGTGGCGTCGACGCCATAGTGTCCCAAATGAATGCCGCACAGGACGATTTCCTGGTAACCACCGTCGATTAACCGGCGCACTTCTTCTTCGATCTCTTGCGGAGGCCGACTGCGCAGACCCGGCCGGACCGAAGGAATGATGCAATACGTGCAACGCAGGACGCAGCCATCTTGAACCTTGACGAACGCCCGCCGATGTCCGTCGAAGCGGCTGATGCCGCTGGGGACGTGTTGCAGCCCAATCCGCTGCAAAACGTCGGGCAGTTCCCGCTTGTCGGTGACGACTTCGAACACGCCGGGCAGATGCCGGACTGCTTCCGGATCTCGCGTCGCAAAGCAGCCCATGACCAGCGTTTGCGTGCCGGGGTTACGCTGTGCCAATTGCCGGATCAACTGCCGACCCTTGGCATCACCTTCCGCAGTTACCGTGCAGGTATTGACGACGCACAGGTCGGCGGCCTCGTCGTCCGCGGCTTCCCGATAGCCGTTCTGTTCGAGAGCTTCTTTGACCAGTTGGGTTTCGTATTGATTGACCTTGCAGCCCAAAGTTACCAGACGGCAGGTCCGCTGAGTCAAGTCCTCGATGGACAGCATTAATACACCACGCGACCGCGAACAGGAGAAATTCGGAATCGCACGAGTATAACGATTCGCCGCTGGCGAATAGAGAGTGGAGGGGAGAAAGTTGAGAGTAGAATTTCGGAAATCTCAACGACGCTCGAAAAGCCCCTCACCCCCAACCCCTCTCCCCGGAGTACCGAGGCGAGGGGAGAGAGATTTCTGACGTTCCCCTCTCGGGGTCAAGAATTATCTCCGCTGATCAATTCGCTTGCCGATGGCCTTGCCGATCAGTCGCACGAAGCCTTCATCGGCATTCAACCTGATTTGCACGCCATCCTGAATCGGCTTGATGTCGGCGCGAATCGTCCCCCCTCCGGCGGCGAATGATTCGCGCATCAATTCGACGATCGGGTTGACGGTGCCATCGGGTCGCTGCATCAGGCTCAGCCAACTGGAAACGTGCATCATGAACTGGGCCGGCATGACGGGGTTGTCGTCCGCGGGGGCATCGGTGACGGTATCGATCATGGACTTTAATGCGGGCAATCCGTTTTCGGCACCAATGGCAAACCACAGGATGCCGTTCCCCGACCCGATATACAGACCGTGATCCTTGCCGAACAAGCGATTGGCATTCTCCGGCACACCCTTCCCCTGTAAACGATGCAACATCACTCCACGGTGTTCGACGACGTTCGTCTGCACGCTTTCAAATTCCGACTTGCCCTTCAGACGCTCGAAGATCTCGGTCAGGCCCACGTTGAATTTCTCGGACTCGGCGATCCTGACCCCGCCCGCAAACGTGAAGGGGCCCGAGGCATCACCCACGAATTGGGCCGCGAAGTCCAGCTTGCCTTCCGCCACCGAGGTCTGCACCGATTTGAATAGCTCGGAAATCGGGCTGACTTTGGTCGTGTCCTTGGAGACTTCTTTGTCGAGCTGACCGATCAATTCCTTTTCCGCAACAGCCATCGATTCCTTGAGAAACTTGCGGCCGTTCTTGTCGACCATCAGCGCGGCCGAAGCCGTCAGTGGCGCCGAGTTCTTCAACAACGGGGTAAACCGGCTGCGCGACGTGCCCAGTTCGTTCAGCACCTTGGCATATTCGCTTTTCGGATCGGCCGTGATGACCAGTTCGAGGAACGCAGACTTGTCTGTCGACGACACATTGAAGCCCAGCGTGGCTTCCTCGGCCTGCGACAAGAAAATCTCAGTGTTTTCCAGATTGAACATGCCCCACGCCTTGCGGATGCGGAAGACCGAATCGGGTTCGTCATCCTGCTGTTGCAGACTGGCTTCGGTGCTGGCGCGCAGAAAATCGAGCAGCAATTCGCGGCTGGATTTGGGGATGGCTCGCAAGTTCGCCGAGACGGCGATGTCGTAGCTGGCTGCCAGGCGACGCGTGTATTCCGCCGGGTCGGAAAGGTCACGTTCGAGATTTTCCTGGGTCCGGGCGACGAAGGCGTAGTCGCCGCTGATCTTGGCGAAGAGGGACTGGCTGGGGCCCCGGATTTCGTAGAGACCCTCTTCAATCTTGTTGGTCGTGACCGGCCCCACGGCGATCGTTTTCATCATCTCGTCAATATCTTTGACGGGGACGAATCCGATCGGGACCGGGGTCAACCCATCCAGAAACAGCAGCAATCCAGCCGAGGAATC
>CAMAVF010000451.1 GCA_945861445.1 Planctomicrobium piriforme
GACGGAAATTCTTGAGCCGATCACTCTCAAACTGCGTTCTCAGTGCGAGACTGCGTCCCGATTCGGTTGGGTAAAATGTGACGCCTGCCGCGCGGAACGTGTGATTTGCCAATGCCCGGTTGATAGCAGCGATGTGGGCAAGCTACAGGAGAGATGCTCTCCATTCAAACTTTGCGGGAGTTAACAATGATGCGACGGTTCGTGGTTGGAGCGCTGGTCTGCGCCACGTTGAGCGGTCCCCTGATGCTCAACGCCGAAGAAAAAGCGGCTGCTCCAGCGGCTGTGAAGAAGGAAGAGAAACCGAAGACCGAGACGAAGCCGAAGGCGGACGAAAAGAAATCGGACGACAAGAAGTCCGAAGAAAAGAAGACCGAAGACGCCGCCAAGACGGAAAAGCCCAAGACCCTCCATTGGGGGCATATCGAGATCAAGGGGAGCTATCCCGAACACACGGCGTTGCCGGGTTTGTTTGGCGAATTGAGTGAGAGTCTCAGCGATTGCCTGGCCCGCTTCGACAAGGCCGCGACGGACGACACTCTGCAGGGACTGGTTCTGCGGATTGAAAGCCCGCATGTTGGCTGGGCGAAGTTGAACGAAATCCGCACGGCGATTGCCAAGGTCCGCAAGGCTGGCAAGAAGGTCTTCGCCTACATCGATGACGGTGCCACCATGGACTACCTCATCGCGGTGGCCTGCGATGAAGTCGTCATGCCGGAACCCGGTTCGTTGATGTTCCTGGGTCTCCGAGCCGAAGTCAGCTTCTACAAGAATCTGTTCGACAAGCTGGACGTGAAGGCCGAAATGCTGCGTGTCGGCGAGTACAAGTCGGCGGCCGAACCGTACAGCCGGACCGAGATGAGCAAAGAATTCCGCGAGGAAATGGAATCGGTTCTCGACAGCTATTTCTCGCAGATGAAGCAGATCGTCGCCGACGCCCGCAAGCAGACCCCCGAGAAAGTTGAAGAGGCCATCAACGCCGGTCCGTTTACTTCCGCCAAGGCGAAGGAACTGGGCCTGATCGACCGCATTGCCTATCCCGATGAGCTGGAATCGCTTGTAAAGGGGGGGCCCGATTCGAAGGTCAAGATCACCAAGAAGTACGGCAAGAAGAAGCTCGATACGGACTTCAGCGGCTTCACCGGCATGGTGAAATTCATGGATCTGCTGATGGGGATCGAACAACCCAAGCGGAAAACTTTCAATTCCAAGCTGGCGATCATCAATGCCGTCGGGCCGATCATGACGGGCAACAGCTCGTCGGATACGTTCTCGGGCGAGACGACGATTGGTTCGGAAACGCTGTGCAAGGCGATTCGCCAGGCCAATGAAGATGCAACGGTCAAGGCGATCGTGATGCGTGTCGACAGCCCTGGGGGCAGTGCGTTGGCGAGCGATCTGATGTGGCGTGAACTGGAACTGGTGCAGAAGCCGTTTGTGATCAGCATGGGCGACGTGGCGGCCAGCGGTGGCTACTACATCGCCATGGGTGCCGACAAGATCTTTGCAGAACCGGGTACGATTACCGGCTCGATCGGTGTCGTCGGTGGCAAGCTGGCCACGCAAGGTCTGTTCGACAAGATCGGCATCAACACCAGCATCATCACCCGCGGCAAGAATGCCGGCGTGATGAGCATGACGACTCCCTTCACTGAGAGCGAACGGGTTGCCATGCAGGCGATGATGAACGACATCTACAAGCAGTTCACGACCAAGGCGGCGACTGGTCGCAAGATGGACCATGAGAAGCTGGAAAAACTGGCCCGCGGCCGGATTTATACCGGTCTGCAGGCGAAGGAGCTCGGGCTGATCGACGAGATCGGCACGCTCGCCGACGCCATCGCCGCAGCGAAAAAACTGGCCGGGTTGAAGCCTGACGAGAAGCTCGAACGGCTGGAATTGCCCAAGCCTGTCAGCCCGTTTGAATCGTTGTTCGGGCCGCTTGATGCGAGTGCCAAGATGCAGGCCGCGCAGACCCAGTGGCTGCGAACCAAGCTCGGGGAAATCTCGCCCGAGTTGCAACAGCACCTCGGCGCGATGGAGATCTTTACCCAACTGGCGAAGGAACCGCGGTGGGTGCTGATGCCATTCCGGATCAGCGTGAAGTAAGCGTTGGTCGGGTGATAAGTCATTTTGCGGCCCGGTTGTTATGTAACAACCGGGCCGCTTGTGTTGTTGAGGCCCGACACCCGGGTCTACCAGCGATGGTGAAGAACAGCGAAAAAAGAGAATGGGAACACTCATCTACGCTAATCCACACTCATCCAGATCTTCAGGTCGAGATCTCAACCTGGGCTTTCTCTATTCTGATCGGTGTCCCAAAACACCTTCATCCTTGTCACTCTGAATCCGGGGGTCGGGCGTACGAGTTTTCGATATTGGCCGACGTCAGTCGTTGGGAAATTTGAGTCTTGGGGCGGCCAATTTCGAAAATTCGTGCGCCCGACCCTGAGCCGGTAGATTGCAGAAATCTGGCGAATTCATTCGCTCCAAAAAAATCCGCGTGATATTCTGTCCGCGGTTCCGCCTGACGTAATGAGGGCTCGATTTGGCCTGCAGGCTGTTTAATGGGAAAGAGATGTCATGGCGCGTTCCAAACTGACGGCGGCTCAACAGCAATGGCTCGATCGCGAATTGTCGTTGTGGCAGTCTGACCAGATCGTGAGTTCCGATCAGGCGGGCCAGATCCGCAGTCGCTACGATTCGGCCGACGACATCAATGATCGGAAACGGTCGGTGGCCGTTCAGGCCCTGTTTGCGATGGCGGCTTTCTTGTTCGGTCTGGCCGTGCTGTTGTTGATTGGCTTCAATTGGGAAGAACTGTCACGCACCGTCAAGCTGATCGTCGTCCTGACGGTGGTCACCAGTACGCATCTGATCGCGTTTCGCTTGCGTCGCGGCGGCGGCCAGCTGGCCCTGTCGGAAACGGTTTCGTTTCTGGCGTGCCTGTTTTATGGGGCCGGCATTTGGCTGGTGGCACAGGCGTTTCATCTGGAAGCTCATTATCCGGACGGAGTCTGGTGGTGGGCGATCGGAGTGCTGCCGTTTGCTCTGTGTCTCGATTCATTGCTGCTGCACATGCTCTATGTGAGTCTGGTGGCCATGTGGGGCGGGATGGAAGTCTTCGGCTTCTGGAACATGTCCCCGTGGTGGTTGCCCGGTTGGTGGGAGATTCCCAACGGGGCGTATTCGCTGCCGTTGCTGGCGGCACCCGGCCTGGCGTGGGCCTATCAGCGTAAGTCACCCATGGCGGTGGCATTGTATGTCGCGCTATTTGCGTGGTGGGCGATCCTGCAGGCGTTTGCGTTGCATCTGGGGCCTCGATCGATGTTCTGGATCGGGAATGTCGGGGCGATCCTGATCCTGTTTGCCGAAGCCCATCGCCCCCGCGATCCCCGCGGCGTGCCATATCGGTTTTGGGGCGTGCTGTTGGTTTCCGGAATCCTGCTGGCATTGGGCTCGCATCAAATGTGGCGCAGCAACGAAAACTCCTGGTATGCGGATTACCATCTCCGAGCCATGTTTACCGAAGTCATCGCCAACATGATCCTGCTGGCAATTTCGGCCGGATTGCTGTTCATCTTTCGAGGAGTCGGCGCGTTTGATTTGAAGGGGGACGCGTCCGAGTTGGATAGCGTGCGCCGCCGCTGGTTTGCCATTATCCTGGTCGGCAGCCTGATGTTGATGTCGATCTGGAGCCTGGCGATTGCCCATGGCACGGCAGCGAGCAGCCTGCCGATTATCGTGGCGAATCTCGTGACCCTGGGGATGGCACTGTATCTCGTCAAGGTTGGGGAACAAGAAGAGCGGACGCGTCCGTTTGGGGTGGGAGTGTTCCTGTTCCTGATGTGGGCCTTGACTCGCTACATCGACCTGTTTGGCGAGGCCGGCGGGATGCTGGGGGTGGCCGTGGTATTCGCCTTGTGCGGTGGTGGGCTGGTGGTCGTCGGCAATTTCTGGAGTCGCCGGCGGAGTGCTTTGCGGGCTGCGTCCGGACCCCAACTGGTTGAGATGCCGACCACGCCCACCTGGATTGGTGTTGCCACCGATTGGTGGGTGCGGCACGCGACGCCGATTCTGGTCTGGAGTGCCATCGCTCAGGTCGGACTGTTGGGCGGCATGATCTTGATCGAAAGTTTGCCGTTGATGATCGGCGAGCGGTATGTGATGCGCGTGACGCCGGTTGATCCGCGAGACTATTTTCGCGGCGACTATGTCATCTTGAACTACCCCATCAACCGATTGACGGTCCCGGGGACGCAGGCCAGCAGCACCTCGGCCTGGGGCCATGCAGCTCAACATCTTGATGAGAATGTCTACGTGCCGCTGGAGCGTGATGCGGACGGCGTGCATTGGACGGGGACCGAGGCCAGCTTTTCACGGCCGGCAACCGGCAAGTATCTCCGTGGCCGAGTCGCGAGCGATTATCGTCAACCGCTGCAGTATGGCATTGAAGCCTACTATGTGCAGGAAGGCAAAGGGAAAGTACTGGAAGACCTGATGCGGTCCAGGAAGCTTTCCGCAGAGATTGCGGTCGCCCCGTGGGGACAGGCGAAGCTGGTGCGCGTGTTTGAAGACTGATCGTCGACTGTGGCGATATCAGTTTCATGGGAATTGATGGAACGTATGGGATCTAAGTAGATACGCAGAAGAAGTTAAGCTGGGTGAGCCGGAGGCCGTGAGGCCCCGGACTCTTCCGTTTTCCAGTGAAACACACGAAGTCCGGGGCCTTACGGCCTCCGGCTCACCTACCCAAGCTGTTGTGCCTCGCTACTTAGTACGGTCACTTGGCTTCCGGTTTTTCCAGCGGCGTGATTGTTGCTTGAACCAGATTCGCACACGCGTCAGCAATTGTTTTGCCCAGATGAACTCGGTGGCCAGGATTCCGACGCCTGCAAAGATGACGACGCTACCAGGTCCGGGCAAGGGGAGCAGGATCACTCCCACGATGATCGTGAGGATTCCGGCAATCGCCACAAAAATCTGCCAGACCCAGCGAAACGGCCAACCGACTGACCTCGGTGTGGGGGATCCAGAGACGATTTCGGGCTCATTCATGTGAACAACGCAGCAATTTCCGAAAACACAAACCGTTCGGGCCGAGACTTCCAAAGTCATCCCATACAAGCTCGCAGCGCAAGCGAGTGCATTCGTTCGCGGCGTGTCATCAAAAATGCACTCGCTTGCGCTGCGAGCTTGTATCGTGGTCAATTAACCGGCAAAACTCGTACCACGGGACCTTCGATCCGCAGCCGGTTCTGGCGAAAT
>CAMAVF010000452.1 GCA_945861445.1 Planctomicrobium piriforme
GGTCACGCGCGGGCTGCTGCCCAGGGCGTCGACCTTTTGTCCAAAATCAAGCTGGATGGCGACCTTGCGCGTCTTGTCGACCAGCACGGTACACGTCATACCCTTCAGAGAGGTCAGGCATTCCACAACGCGGGGGGACGCGTCTTTGCCGAGAAGGTCTTGAGCAACCTGGCGTGTGAAGACATTTTCCAGATCCAGGGCAATCACAATCTGGCCCTCATCAGGCAGTACGTCCGCGGCCTTTTTGAGGTACGCTGACAAGCGGAGCGGAGCATCGGGCTCGGCCCCCTTTAAAGATCGAGAATACATCTGCCGGGTGGCCAGAGCCGACGCCATGATGCGTTGCGTCTTGACTTCCAGCACCAGGGCGCCGGTATGCGTCTGGATCAGCCGGTGGCCATCCAGGTGTTCGATGGTTGTTTGCTCCTGCCTGGCAAATCCGAGGACATCGGGGGCCTTGTACAAATCGATGATGCTGAGATCCCAGATGGGCCGCAGGGTATCGAGCGGGTCGACTTCGGCGAGCATCACCAGGCGGTCAGCGGTCGGCGGAACCAGGGCGTGACCAGCCATGTAGGCGTCCTTAATTTTCTGGACCCATTCTTCTGACTTGGCGAGGGGCGTGTTGTGCAGGGCTTGCACATTGACCAGCACCATCAGATTGGTGGATTCCGGAGCCAGTCGAATCTGGCCCTCAAACGGACCGCCCCAGACTGGTTGCTGGAAGCCGTAGTTCAGACACATCGCGACAAACAACAATGGCCCGCACAATCTGCGCATGACAACATCCTGGAGTAAATTGGTTGATGGACCGGTGAAATGTAACATTCGATAGCCAGCCGCGATTGACGGTGGCTCATCATTGGGACCAGAACGAATACCGCCACCAGCATAACCGAAAAGGGGATGCGATGGGCAACTTGGTCATTCTTTCGTCATTCGGATTTCGACATTCGTCATTTCTCACGGTGTTGCTTTCAACTCTTTCAGAAGCTGTTTGAAAGCCGCGGCGTCGTAGTTTGAAATGGCGTTCAAGGACTGCGGCAAGCCTTCCTGGATGATCTGCTTTTGTCCCGCGGGCAGGAGTAAGGGGAGGTCGAACTTTGGCTTCTGGACCTGCCAGCGATTGGCCCAGGCCTGACGCTGGGGGGCAAATTCGTTGTCTCGCCACTTTTCAAACAGGGCGATGTTCGCGGCCTCGGCCGCGCGACGTTCTGCGGCGGTCGTCTTGGGGAGTTCCGCCGGCCAGGTGGGGTAGGGGACCGCTTGCTCGCGCTGGATGATCCCCAGCGCCCAGACACGCTGGCGGGCAGAATGAAAGTCAGGAAATTCCTGGGGGCCGAGCGTCGAGAGTTCCAGAATCGATCGCTGGGCGGCGGCCGTGTCGAACCGGCTGGTCGACAGCGACTTGATGTGCGGCTCCAGCCACTTGGCGAACTCCGCGGCACGGGCGGCGGCCTGTTTATCCCCGAACGGCTGCTTCTGGATGGACGCCAATAATTGCTGCCGCTGCGTCGCGAATTCTGCGGTCAGCTTCGCAAACTGGCCGCTATCATCCCCGGCAATCTGACGCAGGCTGACATTCACCAGGGCAAACGGCCATTCCGGCAGCGTGGGCCGGCCGGGGGCCGACTGAGCGTCTCGCTGCTGACGCCAACTGGGTGCGCGCAGGTCGTGATGGCACGCCTGGCAATCGAACAGGGCCAGTTCCGGCCCTTGTGAGTTCTCCGGCTTGGCCTGACTGGCAAACAGTTCGAGCGACTCGCGCAGGGCCACCAACCCCCCGACGACCGCGGATCGCGTGCGGGGTAAATCGAGTCCCGCGTCGTGAGGATGTTCGGGATAGTTCAGTTTGATGTACTCGGCCCGCGATTCAAACGGCCCCTTCTCTGGAAGGTAACGCCAGTGAGCGGGCATCTGGTCGACGAAGGATTCAATCTCGATGCCGGGCAGCGGCGGGTGGCCGGCGGCGTACATTTCGTGAGTGATGACTTTTCCCTGTTCGGCGTTTCCGATGTGACAGGCAAAGCATTGTTCGGCCCGCGCAACGGGATCCCGGATATCAACCCGACCCAGTTTGGATTTGTCAGCAGGGGACTTCAGCCGCCAGGCAGGTTCACTGTGCGGCGTATCCCATTTTGAACTGGGACCATGGCACGATTCACAAGTGACACCGAACTCGAAGTGGGGTGGCTTGTCCGGCTCGTCGGGTCGCCAATTGGCATGACAGCTGAGGCAGCGGCGGTCTTCGCTGACCGAAAATCCCAACCGGGCCGACATCTCTTGTCCCAGCTTTCCCTTCAACAATTCATAGGCTTGAACGTGCTTGTCTTCCGCGATGAACCTGGCCGATTCCGTCTGCAACACGAAATCGCGGAACCGCAAGGGGTTGGGAGTATTGTGACAATCCGCGCAACGCGTCGGCCCGAGATATTTTGCCGGTGCCGCCGCGTCCTGGGCACCACACGTTCCGCTGGCGAGCAAGTACCCGACCGCACAAAGCGTCCCGAATTGCCGGTGACCAGTCTGCATGCGGAGTTTCCTCGAGGTTCGCGAGTCCACGTCGCCCGATCTTCAATGACGGTTTACGAAATGTTCCCAGCCCAACGAATTGCACGCAAGTCTATCACAACTGACAGCGAATCACTTCCGGCGGATTCGAATTGCGGTGCGTCCCGTGTCATGGACCGAAACGAATGCAGGGAATTCGGATCGAGACGATTACGAAAACTGGATACGAAATGTGCGACCTTCCCGATTGCTACGTGAAGTCACCCTCCCCCAATCGCCGGCAGAAAATGGATTTCGCTGGTCGGTTGGACTTTTTGGCGCAATCCCTGGTTGCTCAGGTGCCCGTCGATGCCCACGGCCATTCCGGGACGCAATTCGTCTCCGTCACACAGCCGAGCCAGAAATCCTGGATGCTGGGCCTCGAGCGCGGCGATCGCCTGGCGGACGGTGGTGCCTTGAACCTCGACCCGTTCCGCCCCGTCTGTTAAGTTACGCATCAACGGCGGCACGAATACGATGGGCATGTGACCTTTCCTCAGTTCCAGTGTGTGACGTCTGGGGTGCAGCGCCTGATCCTATCATACGTAACTGCTCATGCCGGACGACAGCTCCCCTGATTTTCCTGCCCCACGGCTCAGCCGACAGCTCTTCTGGCTGGCTTTGCCGGTGCTGGGTGAGCAATTGCTGATCCTGGGAGTCGGCCAGTTCGACACCTTCCTGGCCGGACAAATCAGCAAGCAGGCGACGGCGGCCGTCGGCGTGGCCGCCTATGTCGGCTGGGCGGCGACACTGCTGTTTTCGCTGGTCGGCACGGGCGCGACGGCTTTGGTGGCCCGGTCCTGGGGTGCTGGAGATCGCCGCGCCGGCAATCACTTGTTCAATCAATCAGTGCCGCTGGCCCTGATCACGGGTTTGCTGGCCCTGGGCCTGATCTGGAACGCGGCACCTGCCCTGGCGACCTTTCAAAATCAGACGGGTGCCGCACATGGAATCTCCGTCGAATACCTGCGGCTGGATGCACTCAGTCACCCCTTCAGCAGCTTGACTCTGGTCGGCGGTGCGGCGTTACGCGGGGTCGGCGATATGCGGGCGTCGTTGTTGGTCATGTTTGTCGTGAACGTCCTGAATGTGATTCTGTCTTCGTGCCTGGTGTTTGGCTGGGGAGGGTCGGAACCGTGGGGGGTGAGCGGGATTGTCTGGGGGACGGTGCTGTCACGCGTGGTTGGTGGACTGCTGATGCTGGCCATGTTGATCCGTGGCCGAAGCGGATTGCAACTGCATCTCCGGGAACTCTGGTTTCGCTGGGAATCGGTGGTTCGCATCTTGCGAATTGGGATTCCGGCGGTCGTCGACAGTGCCTGCAAGTGGGTCGGTCACTTCACGTTCTTGTCGGTCGTGGCGCATCTGGCCGACGGAGACCTCGGAGAAGCCATGTTCGCCGCCCACTATATCGGCTTGGAAGTCGAGGCCCTGACGTACTTACCGGCAGTGGCCTGGGGGACGGCTTCGGCAACATTGATCGGCCAATCGCTGGGCAGCGGCAATATTCCCCGAGCCCGTCGCATTGGACACCTCGCCGTCCTGCAGTGCGGTGCCCTGACGATTTTCGCGAGCCTGTTCTATTACTTCGGTGCCGATCTGGTCTACAGCGTCATGAGCCAGGACGCCCAAGTCCGTGAGATCGGTGCTCCGGCCTTGCGGTTTCTTGCCTTCTTTCAAATCCCGCTGGTGATGGCCATCGTCTACATCTTCTCATTGCGGGGAGCAGGAGACACCCGCACTCCCATGCTCTTTACCATTTGCTGCACGCTCTGCATCCGAGTTCCGCTGGCTTACTGGTGCGGAATCGCGATGCAGGGTGGTCTGATCGGAGCCTGGACCGGAATGGTCGTCGACAACTCGATCCAGGCGGGTCTGGCAACCTACCGCTACAGCCGCGGAGGCTGGGTGCATATTAAGGTGTGATTGGTCGCAGGCGGTGGCGGAGTCGACGTGTGACGTGTTAACTCCGATTAAGGGTTCCTCCCCTCGCAATAACGATAGCTCAAAAAGAGCAGACGAGAAATCGGTTCCGGAGAGTGATCAGCGACCCAAACGAGTGGATCGTATAAAGGAATCAATACCGAAACGGGCAGATATCCAGCGCGCATTAATAGAGAGGCGGGACCAAACGAAAGAGGATATAAGACGAGCCCGGCAGTGATTACGATCAACGGTAGCCATAAAGTTCGCTTGCGTGGGCCCGGCTGTTTTGATTTTCCATCGATTTCTAATTCCCGTTCGGAATATCGCATGTCCGCCACCCTTAATTGGCTCTCCGACGAAATAGAACCGCTGCAGTCTACCGGATTGTGGAGGTCCCGTCGCTGCGTCACGCCGCTGGCCGACGGCTGGTGCGAGTACCAGGGACGTCGTCTCCAGAACTTCGCGGGGAACGACTACCTCAATCTGGCTCACGATCCGCGAGTCCTCGCGGCCATGCGCGATGCGGTGGAGATCGCGGGCAGCGGCGTGACGGCGAGTGCCCTGGTCTCCGGCCGGACTCCCTGGCATCAGCGGTTGGAAGAGGATCTGGCTCGATTTCACGGTGAAGAATCGGCTGTGCTGTTTCCAACCGGATACGCAGCAAATCTGGGCACAATCGCGGCCCTGGTGGGATCAGATGATGTCGTGTTTTGTGACCGGATGAACCACGCGTGCCTGGTGGATGGCTGCCGTCTGAGTGGTGCGAA
>CAMAVF010000453.1 GCA_945861445.1 Planctomicrobium piriforme
ATTCAAATGCAGCAGCACATGGAGGTGATTGTCCATGACGGCAAACCCGCAGACATCAATGGCAAAGATGCCAGCCAGTTCCCGCAACCGGTCTTCGATCCACTGTTTGCGATGAGAGTGCCCCTCACCACACAGCAACGCCCGCCGGACGCACCGCGAAATGCAGTGGTAGAACGGAGTGACCGTGGAGTCCACGAGGAATTTGCGTGCCGTTGTCATATGCGGTGCCTCATCCAATTCAAACGGAAGTCGGGATGTTTCTCCCTGTTGACCATATTCTTCATAAATGGGTTTATCGTGTCAATAGATATGCCTGTCCTTTATTCTTTATCATTTTTCCTTCCTCGGAACCGGAAGGCGCTTAACAACGGTGGTCGTGCCGACTATGATCGCTGGACGGCCGCGCTGCTGTTTCCGTAATTATTTTGAGTCCAATTGCTGCCTGCCGGTGACTCGCGCTCTCGTCCTGTTGATGTCGCCGGGTCTTACTCAAAGAGTGTTACCGTGTCTGGTTCTGACCACCAAGAGCATGTGACTCGCGCCCTGGAAGTGCTGACTCAGGGCTTGATTCCCTTCGTTGAGCGGGAATTGCGTGCTGTATTTCAGGGGGCCTGGGTCGAACATGTCCGTTCGAATCTGCGCGACCAGCGGCATCAGACTCCCGGTGCTGAACCTGTCATCCATTGGGATGCACTCGCACTCTTGACCGTCATGTGGGATCAGTGGAACACGGTCTTCCGCCGCAGCCTGAGTCCGCTGGAACGCAGCCTGGTGGGTGAACTGCGAGAATTTCGCAACCGCTGGGCTCATCGCGGCACCTTCGATTTCGACGACACTTACCGCACTTTGGACAGCGTCTCGCGGCTGTTGAAAGCGATCGACGCGTCGGAAGCCCAACTGCTGCAAAAGCAGAAACGCGAACTGCTGGAAGAACTGTTTGCCGACGAGGTCAATGCCAACACGCAACGGCAGTTGGAAGGTCGCGAACGCTGGAAGGTGATCACGATCAATTCGTTTTGCGGAGTTCTGCTGGCCAGCACGGTGATCTATCAATGGGGAATTCATGCCTGGCCGTTTGCGGTGATTCTCACTTTTGCCCTGGGATATCTGACGTACCGCCAGTTGATGACTGACCCCCCCAGCGTGGGGATCCGCGAATGCCCGCGGTGCCGCAAGATTATTTATTCGCTGACCTGCCCGTACTGCGAAAAGACGGTTCGCAGCCGCAAGAAACCCGAAGTCGAACAGCGCGCAATCGACACCACGCTGCCCACGTCAGCGGCGGCTGAGCTTGTGGATTAGGGGATCGGCTTGGTGCAACCGCCACAATCGCGCAGGTTTGCCTCTTCGGCCGTGGCGTTCCAGCCTGCCTAGTGCGAGGCTTCCCCTTCCCGGGAATCCCCGGTCCGCTCGGTGGCCGATGATTCCGATGGTGCGTCGTGCCCGCATTTTCTCGACCGCATCGACTTTATCGGTTCTGCCGAATGTGACGTCCGTCTCCGCCCGGGAAGACTCGTTTTTATGCCGCGTTTCCGCATCAGAATTCGTCGCAACTCGTTCTGGATCGCGACGTTGCTGGCCCTGGGCTGGAGTCTGGGCCATCTTCAGCCAGCAATGGCCGAAGTTCCCCGGCTGCCCCGTGCCGAGCCGGAAGAAGTGGGGATGAGTGCGACTCATCTCAACAACATTGATGCGGTTGTCACTGAAGGTTTGAAGATTGGACGGATGCCGGGTTGCGTAGTGTTGATCGGGCGGCAAGGGCGGATTGTGTTTGAAAAGGCCTACGGCCAGCGCGCCGTCAGCCCCGCAACCGAGCCCATGACCGTCGATACTGTCTTCGACATGGCCTCGATCACCAAGCCGATGGCGACCGCCACCAGCATTATGCTGCTGATTGAACGCGGTGATCTGCGATTGCGCGACAAGGTCAGTTATTACATTCCCGAATTCGCGAAGAACGGCAAGCAGGACGTCACGATTTATCAGTTGCTGACGCACCAGTCGGGATTCGTTCCAGACAATGCCGACGCGGACTATCTGCAGGGGCGCGACACGGCCTTTCAAAAGATTTTCGCGCTCACGCCGCAAGCTCCGCCGGGGACGAAGTTCATCTATTCCGATGTCGGTTTCATCGTCCTGGGTGACTTGGTGAAACGCCTGTCGGGCCAGAACCTGCACGAGTTCAGCCGAGAGAATATCTATCAGCCGCTGGGCATGACCGAAACGACCTATCTGCCCAGTAAAGAGCTGATTCCTCGAATTGCCCCGACCGAGCAGCGAAAAGGCAAATGGCTGCGCGGACAGGTGCATGATCCGCGTGCCGAATACCTCGGCGGGATCGCCGGTCATGCCGGGGTGTTTTCCACGGCCCAGGACCTCGCTGTGTTTTGCCAGATGATGCTCAATCGCGGAACCTACGCAAACGTGCGCATCCTCAGTCCGCGTGGCGTGGCGATCATGACCGACAGCTACACGTCGGGTTCGAGTTTACGCGGGCTGGGCTGGGACAAGCAGTCCACGTTTTCGTCGAATCGCGGCGAACTGTTCACCGAGGCCGCTTACGGGCACAGCGGGTTTACCGGGACTTCCGTATGGATTGATCCCGGGCTCGACCTGTTTGTGATTGTGCTCAGCAACCGAGTCCACCCGGATGGCAAGGGGCTGATCAATCCCGTTTCGGGTCGGATCGGAACCATCGCGGCGGCGGCGATCCTGGACCTGCCGCCGCCCACGGTCCCCACCCGGAATGCTCCACCCGTGCAGTCCGAAGAACCGGGCAATTCCGCCAGCAACGCCGCCGAACCTGCGGAAGAAACTGCGCCGAAAGTCACAAAACCGAACAACACCGTCCCCACGGCCACTGAACCCGCACCGGCCCCCGCACCGCGGAGCACCTCTCGCCCGCTGTTCAATCGCCGGACCACCGGGCGATAACGTCGACGGTCTCAATTCCCCAGCTCTTCAAACAAACTGCGCGACCGTTGGGTTTGCGTCTGAATAATCGTCGGGATGTCGCTTTCCAGTAGATACCCTTGTTTCGCCATCTCGCGACACCGAGCTTCCAACTGGTCGATGTAGCCACGGAACGAACCGTACCGTTCTTCCAATGACAGCCGCGGATCGCCCGACTGTTCGCGTTCATTCTTAGTGATGGCAAACGGCATGTAGCCGCCGCCCAGCGAGACCAGTTCGTTCTCGGCCCCCGCATCGGGTCGACGCAGATTCCACCCCGTATGCGTGCCCAGCGGCACCGCGACATCGGGGGGCAGCAGCGTGCCGGCGGTTTCGTTGCCATCTTTCCCGGGGCGAGGGACCTTGGCTTGATAGATCCCTTTTTGCAGCGGCGGCTGCTGATCAATGATGCGATCGGAATACCACCGCGCACCGAGATCCAGGAACGGCGGTTGTTGCATGACTGGTGGAAATTCCACCCCGGGAATCTGGACGAACGCCTTCCTCGCCTCCGACAGCGTGACGAGGGTGCCGTCCGCCAGCCGCGGATAGACGCTGGGTGGCGGAGCCTGTTTGGTAACGACCCAGCGATCGAGAGCCAGCAGCAACGCGCGGAGCAACGGCTTGTAGTCGCCGGGATTGTTGAAGTATTTTCCCACACCCTTGCTGGGTGGCCAGCCGGCAGGGCCGTGCTGAGTGCCCCCAAACGCATACACCCGAGCGGTATCGGGTAGCTTCGCGTCCTTCTCTCCCAGCGGATCCGTATGCACCAACGAACCGCTCCGCGTGTAGTATTCACCGGCCGACTGCGTGTGCATCACCAGGGGGACCGTTTGCGACGCGATCGCCCGTTGCAGAATTCCCTCGTTGCGCCCCGAAAACGGATCCGTTTGCGGGTCGTAGGTGAACGGGAACCGATCGGCCGGATAGTCGTGATGATCGTGCTGGTTGACATGTCGTGTCGGCTGGGCGAACCGATGGTTGAACGACCCCAAGCCACCCCCGGCGACGTGCGGCATCAGACCCTCGAACACCCTCTTCCCCGATTCGTCGGCATTGAATCCCGATTGCAAGAACTCACGTAGAAACCGTCCACTCTGCGAGACACCAAACCCCAGCGCCCGATTGAAACGCGCGGCCGCGTCCTTCGCAAACGGATGTTGCTCGCCACCCCCGTGTTTCAATGCCGAGATCAAGTCGCGCACGCTGGCGAAACAGACGCCATGCACCAACGGGTCCTGGGCTTCGTAGATCAATTCGTAGATGAATCCCGCCTTCAGTCCCGCGGGATATTCCAGTTCTACCTTGGGCAACTGCGTCGGTGAATCAGACTGCACTTCGGTGACATGGACCGTGAACTGATCCCGGGCAATCGGCTGCCGCGGATCATCCGGCCGTTCGCGCACGGTCAGTGTCGCGTTCTTCAGCCCGGCCGCCGTCGGACGGTAGGCCCCGTGGTTTTCCCAGTTGATGACCGTTCGCGTCATGGCCGATCCGGGATTCATCTCGCAGCGCACAATCCCGGTGATCTTCTTGTCGCCGTCGGTCGCAATGGGAGGACTTAATCGCAACCGGTCACTGCCCGGCAGTAGCTCCCCATCCCAACCATTCCAGACCACGGTGAATCCGTGCCGCATGAGAAACCCGTCGCCCGGATCCCCCTTATTGAAGAAGCCCAGGGCCAACTTGTTGCCCCGGTTGTTGACGTCATACAGCAACGCCCCATTCGCCCGCGCCGGATCGGCCGGCGTCAGGATGAAGAAGTCGCTCCAAAACTCAACCCGGCCCGCGGCATTCCTGGGAGCCCGTATCAGATCAACGATGTCGGAGTTGGCTTTCGCAGCAGGATCAACTGCGTAATGCACTCTGCCGACGAGTTTTTCGTAATTGCCAACGTCACCGAATTTCTGACCATTCGCATACGGGGTGCGTGAAAGGATCTCCCAGCGGACGACCTCGGCCGAGGCCGGTGACAACGCACCAATCAAGAGCAGCCAAGTGACGCAGGGGATCAATCCTGGGGGAATTTTCATCGGCACGTCCTTTAGAAAGTGGCCAGAGAGATGTCACCCAAGGTCAAAAGAAAGGAACGAAGTGACTGTTTCTCCCCTCGCCTCGGTACTCCGGGGAGAGCGGCTGTGTTCATAGTCAAGTGAATTTCTAAGAGATTAGGCGTTGGCGAATCGAGATTTCCAATCAGTATTGTTTTTGACCATGGTATTCAGGATGACAATCAGTTTGCGCATACAGGCG
>CAMAVF010000454.1 GCA_945861445.1 Planctomicrobium piriforme
AAGGGACAAAAAGGACCTAAAATAAGCGTGACTCGCCCGGTGGATGCCCATCAACAAAACGGCCCGGCTGCTTTCATGCAGCCGGGCTGTTCTTTTGTCGTTGGCAATCAACTTCCGCGATTAACGGCTGGCAACTTCGCTGGCGGCAATGTTGTAGCAATACAAGGCATCTTGTTCTCGCAAATACAGCCGACCGCCAGCCACCACGGGATGAGCCCAACTGGGGTCTCCACCGTGCGGCGGCTCGAACACGCCGTTTTCTTTGTAGCCTTCCGGTGACGCCGCGATGAGGGCCATCGTCCCGCTTTGGTAGCGGAAATAAAGCTGCCCGTCAGCATAAACGATCGCGGCTGAACCCTTGCCGGGACCGCGGCCGGGGTTCCACTTGACCTTGCCCGTCTTCCATTCGAGGCAGAACGGGAAGCCCTGGTTGTGCTGATTCCCGCAATAAATGTAGTCGCCTACCATGATCATGCCGCCATGATGGTTCTGCATCGTCTTGGCGTCCAGGAAGTACACTTCTTCGGCCTTCACTCCCGTGTCGCCATCCTTCACCAGCTTCAACAGGGCACTGCCCGTCCCGTAGCCCGATGAACAGAAGACATAGTCCTCATGAATGATGGGCGTCGGGATATTCGCCGTGCCGTTGGCGACGCGGTTGTAGCCCCACAGGAACTTTCCGTCTTCCGCGGCGACGCTGATCACGCCCCGTCCCATCAGTTGCACGTACTGTTTGACTCCAGCCCCGTTCGACACAATGATCGAGGAGTAGCCGGCGCCATCCCCGCCACGATTTCCGATTCCGGGTTCCGGAAACGGTGCCTTCCAGATGACTTCGCCAGTCTTCTTATCGAGGGCCGCAATGGCGGCGTCTTTCGCACCCGGTGAGCAAATCAGCCGGTCGCCATCGATCAATGGACTTTCGCTATAGCCCCAGCCCGACATCATCTTCCCGCCCAGATCCTTGGGAAAATTCTTGTGCCAGACGATGTCCCCCTTCTCCAAGCTCACGCAAAACAGGTCGCCCGCAGTGCCCAAGGCGTAGACCATATTATCGGCAATGGTCGGTGTGCAGTTGGGTTGCTTGTCGGCCTTGTCGAGCAACTTGGTGGCCCACAGTTCGCTACCGTCTTTGGTCGACAATGCAGTCAGGTACAACTCAGCCCCGCGTTTGCCCATGGTGACGATGTGTCCCTTGTGAATGGAGACACTCGAGAAGCCCGATCCCAATCCTTTCGCTTCCCAAGCCAGAGGCGGGCCCTTTTCACCCCAACTGGACAGCAATCCCTTTTCAGCCGAAATCGCATCCCGATGCGGGCCACGCCACTGCGGCCAGTCCGCATCGCCGGGCTTTTCAATTGCGCCGACACGGGAAGAAGTCAAAGTCGCACACACGCCCGATAACACAACGGCCATCAGGCAGGCTATTCCTGCACGACGCAACATAGATCTACCTCTTGAGTAAGTCTGTAGTAAGCTCGTGGGATGATCGCTCGATCTCCCAACGCATCAAAGACACCAAATGCATCCGGAGTGTATTTCTGATGTCATAAAATGACAAGGTGGGTTGGATTTTATGACGAATGTGGAATGTCCAATTGCCTGATTCAGCTCGCCTGCAACCTGTTTCGCGTCTAAAATACGGGTACATCCACGGTTCCCACTGGTCCGAAGCCAGGTGAGTGCCCAGTTGGAATTCGATTCGTTCGTGAGTGACTGAGGTCTGCGTGATGGTCAACCGCCGTGATTTTGTGTCTCAGTTGGGAGCGGGTTTAGGTGGCGTTGCGCTGGCTCAATTGCTCGGTTCCGAGGGGGCATTGGCTGATGCTCCACGGCCGGAATTCCACGGTGGATTGCATCATCCGGCGAAGGTCAAACGCGTCATTCAGTTGTTCATGAATGGCGGCGTCAGCCAGATGGACACGTTCGACTACAAGCCGGAACTGAATAAGCAGGATGGCAAGAAGGTCGATTTCGGCGTCACGTCGGCGGCCACCAGCGCGCCCGGTAACGTGATGAAGAGTCCTTTCGAATGGAAGCAATACGGACAGTCGGGGCGGTGGGTGTCGAGCGTGTTTCCGCGGATGGCGGAATGCGTGGATGATCTGACGTTCTTGATGGCCCTGCAGTCCAAAACGAACGTGCATGGTCCCGCCAGTTTCATGATGAATACGGGGTTTCTAAGTCCTGGGTTTCCGTGCATGGGAGGCTGGATCAGCTACGCTCTGGGTCGTCTGAGCGACAACATGCCGACGTTCGTCGTGCTGCCCGATCCCCGTGGTTTGCCTTACAACAACACGGGCAATTTTTCCTCGGGATTCCTGCCAGCAGCACATCAGGGAACAGTCATTCGTCCGACGAACCCCGTACCCATTGCCGACCTGTTTCCGCCCTCCACCGCGAAGTTCATCACGAAGGACAGCGAGGCCGCGGGACTGTCGCTGCTGGAGCGACTCAATCGCCAGCACCTCGCTCAGAACCCCGGCGATTCACGCCTGGAGGCGAGAATCGCATCGTTTGAGCTCGCCGCGAAAATGCAGCTCAGCGCTCCGGATGTCCTGGATTTGACCAAGGAAACCAAGGAGATTCACACTCTCTACGGCACCGACGATCCCGTGACCGCGAATTTTGGTCGCAACTGCCTGACGGCTCGGCGGATGATTGAACGCGGTGTCCGTTGCGTGCAAGTTTGGAGCGGAGCGGGTGGCGCCTCCGGCAATTGGGATAACCACACGGACATCCACAAAGAGTTGCCGTTCATTGCCAACAGTGTCGATAAACCCATCGCCGGATTGCTGAAGGATCTGAAGGGCCGGGGACTGCTGGACGACACGCTGCTGATCTGGTGTTCGGAATTCGGCCGGATGCCATTCACGCAGGGAGCGACCGGCCGCGATCACAACGGCGGGACGTCCGTGGCCTGGATGGCCGGGGCGGGGCTGAAACCGGGCATCAGTCACGGCGAAAGCGACGAATTCTCATTCAAGGCGGGCCCCAACGGCAACTATTGCTACGATTTCCACGCCACCATCCTCCACTTGCTGGGCATCGACCACACACGTTTAACGGTGCGCCACAACGGCATCGACCGCCGCCTAACCGATGTCCACGGACACGTGATTGAAGAGATTTTGAAGTAGTCATTGGTGCTTTGTCATTGGCCCTTTGTCCTTTGTCCTTTGTTTTTAGACATTAGACATTAGACATTAGACATTAGACATTAGTCATTAGTCATTAGTCATTCTTTCGTCATTCGTCATTCAAGAAAGCCCTCCTCCCATGATCATCGGTTTGCCCAAGGAGACGAAGCTGGATGAGTATCGGGTCGCTCTGTTGCCGGTGGGTGCGGAGGAATTGACTCGGGCCGGGCATCGGGTTCTCGTTCAACAAGGGGCCGGGTTGGGCAGCGGGCTGACGGACGATGTCTACGCCGAAAACGGGGCCATCCTCTGCGAAACGGCGGCTGAAGTGTGGGCCCAGGCGGACCTGATCATCAAGGTCAAAGAACCCCTGCCGGCCGAATGGCCGCTGTTGCGGCCCGGCCAGATTGTCTTCACCTACTTTCACTTCGCGGCAAGTTCGGAATTGACCAAAGCCGTCGTCGATTCGGGAATTACCGCGGTCGCCTATGAGACGTTGCGCGGACGCAAGGGGGATCTGCCCTGCCTGACGCCGATGAGCGAGGTGGCGGGTCGAATGAGCATCCAACAGGGAGCGAAATACCTCGAGCGGCCTCAGGAAGGCCGCGGCATTCTGCTGGGCGGTGTTCCCGGCGTGCAGCCGGCCCATATTACGATCCTGGGCGGCGGAGTGGTCGGTCACAATGCGGCCCGCATCGCCGGCGGGTTTCAAGCGGACGTCGCCATTCTGGACATCAACATGGAGCGGCTGCGCTATCTCGACGACATCATGCCCCCCAACGTGAATACCGTCTTCAGCGACCGGCACAATATCGTCGAGCAATTGAAACGCGCGGACCTGGTAATCGGCGCGGTGTTGATTGAGGGCGCACGAGCCCCCAGGCTAATTCGCAAGGATGACCTCAAGCTTATGAAACCCGGCGCGGTGATCATCGACGTGGCGATCGATCAAGGGGGCTGCGTGGAAACATCCCGGCCAACGACGCATTCGAAACCAACCTACATCGAAGATGGCATCGTCCATTACTGCGTGACAAACATGCCCGGGGCAGTCGGCCGCACCAGTACCTACGCGCTGTGCAACGTCACGTTCCCATACGCCCTGCAGATCGCCCAACAGGGACTCTCTGCAGCCTGCCGGCGCGATCCAGGGATTGCCCACGCCGTCAACGTGGTCAACGGAAAAGTGACCAACCGCGCAGTCGCCGAGACGTTCCAATTGCCCTGGGAAGAGTTTCAGCCGTGAGGAACCGCCTCTAATAATCGTACTGCGTACGCGAAGCACTCATCGCTGCGGATGTTCGCATTGGACTGGTCCCTGAGATCTGCAGGTCGGCAGCGGCACTGAGGACGGTCCGTTCTGTGACAGTCGCTTCGCCAGCGGCCAGGGCGGCCAACAAAGATAGGTCGCACAGATGCGTCAAGGTGCGTGGTGATCCCTGGCTGATGGTGTATAGCCGGTCGATCGCGCGATCCTCAAATACGGGCAGTTCATCTACCACCGATTGAAAGACGGATGCGACAAAGGCGGCTGTCTGCTCACGGTCAAACCAGGTTAACTCGACACGGATGTCGGTCGCCTCGCGGAACGCTTCGGGCAGATCGGCCAACTGATCGCCGCGCACGGCAAGGATCAGTGACAGGCCTCGACCCTGAGTCGCCAGATGCACGAGTCGCGACACCAGAAAGGCACTTTCTTCGGCACCTTGGTCGGCGTGATCGAGAATCACGACGGTCGGCAGGGACAGTCCCTGGTTCGCCAGAAAATGGTCCAGAATCCGTCGCCACAGGATGAAAGACGAATCGCCATAATGGGGCGACAGTCCGAGTTCCCCGCACAGTTCCCACAGGACCTCGGTGCCGGTCCGGCTGTGAACGTCAACGATGGCGACGTCACGCGACGCGCGGTGGACGATCCGGCCCAGGTGTTCCAGCAGCAGCGACTTGCCCGACCCGATGGGGCCGAACAGGATGCCGCAGTGGCGCTGTTGTTC
>CAMAVF010000455.1 GCA_945861445.1 Planctomicrobium piriforme
TGCCTCGACAACATCCCCACAAAACACCGCCCCCAACTCGCCACCCTCATGACCCACAACTTCCAACACTTCAACCCGGCCTCATTCCTCACCGCGTGAAGTATAACGTCCGAAAAACTGCGGTCAAAGGTGAAGTTAAGCTGGACGGACAGCCCGTGGCGACAGGACGCATTTTGTTCGAACCGACGGGTGACACGACCGGCCCGGCCGCTGGCGCCAGCATCACCAACGGAATGTTCGAAATCCCCGCAGAGATGGGAGTCACCGTCGGCAAGAACCTGGTCCGCATCAACTCCAACAAACCGACCGGCAAGAAAATCAAATCTTCCGTGACAAGTGATCTGCTCGATGAAACGGTGGAAGGCATTCCCGAACAGTACAACACGAAATCGAAGCTGGAAAAGGAAATCGAAGAGGGTGTCAACGAAATCAGTTTCGATCTGGAATCGGTAGCGAAGTAACTGCTGGCCCCGAGCGTGTCGTTGCCTTCGCCGAGTTGTCTTTGTTGCGGCAGTGAACGTCATCAGAGATTCATCACTATGTCAAGCTTGAGCCAGTTGTCGAATCTGTTGCTATCGCGACGGGACTGCCTGCGGCTGGGTGGTTTGACTGCTGCCGCCACGGCCTGGTCGCCGCTGGGCAGCCGCGCGGCGGCGAATGACCTCGTCGCTCGACCGGCGAAGGCTTGCATCCTGGTTTATCTGCTCGGTGGGCCCCCGCACCTCGATATGTTCGATCTGAAGCCGGACGCCCCGAAGGAGGTCCGCGGTCCGTTTTCGCCAATCAGTACCAATGTCCCGGGAACTCAGATCTGCCAGCACCTGCCACGGCTGGCTGCGCGAGCCGATCGCTATGCCCTGCTGCGAGCGGTCAGCCATCCGAACGCCAATCACACGCCGATGATCTATTACACGTTGACCGGCCGCCATAATGAGCAGCCCCTGGTCGACAATGATGTCAGTCCGCCGCGACGGACTGATTTCCCCGCGATCGGATCGACGATCGCGCGGCTGCGTGGTGCCCCTTCCGGGCTGCCGGGGTATATCGCCGTTCCAGAATGTGCCGTCCGCTCCAATGAAGGCAACATTCGTCCCGCCGACCCCTTGCGCGGAGCGCGCGGGGGATTTCTGGGGGCCGGCTTTGATCCGTTCATCTTGAATGGCGACCCCCGTATCCCGAAGTCATTCCCGGAAGTCACTTCGCCCTCCGAAATCGATCGCCTGCGTTTCGACCGGCGGCTGGCTCTACTATCCACGATCAACAGTCACTCTCCGCATACTGTCGCCGCGCGCGGGTTTGACATGCTCCATTCCACAGCCGTGCAGATGACGGGCACGGCCGATGACGAGCGGCTGTATTCACTCGACCGTGAGCCCGCCCCGTTGCGAGAGCGCTACGGCAAGCATCGCTTCGGCCAGAGCCTGCTGCTGGCGCGACGTTTTGTCGAGGCCGGCATACCGTTTATTGCGATTCATTTTAATCACATGACCCGTTGTGATGGGTGGGACACGCACGGTAAGAATTTCGAGGCTTGCGAGCAGGAGCTGCTGCCACTGGTTGATCAAGGTCTGTCGGCACTGCTGGATGATCTGACAGACCGCGGGATGCTGGACGATGTCATCGTAGCTTGCTATGGGGAATTTGGACGGACCCCGAAGATCAACAGCGGCGCCGGCCGCGACCATTGGGGAGATTGTTCGACCACGTTTCTGGCGGGTGGAGGCATCCGGGGCGGTGTGGTCTACGGCGAATCGGATGCTCAGGCCGCGTACCCCAAGTCCAACAAGGTCGACCCGATCGACGTCCACGCCACGATCTACCACCGCCTGGGACTCGACCCCGAGACGTTGATCTACGACCCGCTGGCGCGGCCGCATGCAATCAGCAATGGTCGAGTGATCGAGGCAATTCTTTAGAGTTCGTGTCCTGCCAAGCATTGATTTGCGAGTTGTATGCCGCTGGCTCTACCTTTACAAGAAGTCTATCGAATTGCAATTCGGCAATTTGTTGACAAATATCAGTGGCGCTCCAATTCCGAGCTTCGAACCTCATTTCAGGCATTCCTCGTTGGGCCGAATTTGGTATGATTGGAAAACGATGACATTACTTCACAGGCAGATTGCGGAGTATTAGCGTGCCGGTCGATCAGAACACGATTGATGCATTGGACCTGCAGAGCTTGCACTTGCCGCAGAGTCCATCTGTAACGAAACTCGAAGCGGAAGATTACACCGATTCGTCCGGAGAGCCTTCGCTCAGGATCCTCGTCGTATTGGACGAAGCAACTGACATCAGCAGTGTGTCGGGTGATGCTGTTGGTGAGTTGAAATCTGTGATTCGCGAGAGCTTACGCAACCACGGAATCACAGTTTTCCCGTATATCTTCTTAGCCAAGCCCAGCGAATTACAAGAGTCGGATGACGAGGACTGATCTTGTACGACGACCTCATTGAGCTCGCCGAATTCATCGCCAAACGGGACGCGGGTAGGCCGAAGCAGGCAAGCCTGCGCCGGGCCATCTCAACCGCTTACTATGCGGTGTTTCACTATCTGATCGATGAAGTTTGCTCGGCCCAGATTGGCACTCAAAACACTCAACGCCCTTATCGACATGCCTTGAGCCGCGCGTTTGCACATACTGTTATGAAACAAGCCTGCAGTGGCTTTGGCGGCGGAACTTTGAAACATTCTGTGATTAAGGGACTGCCCAGAAACCAACTTGGAAACTATGTTGTCCCCAAAAAAATTCAGAACATTGCGGCGACATTTGCAGAGCTTCAGGAAAAGAGACACTTGGCAGACTACGACCTCGCGGAGCGTTTCAAACGCTCCGAAGTCCTGACAATGATCGATCAGGCCAAGAGCCACGTCGAGAAGTTCCGAAGCTTTGCGGTCTGCGATGATCGCAAGTACTTTCTGGCGTGCCTGTCGGCGTGGAAAGATCTGATCAATCGCTGACCGGAGATTGGCACCTGCGATCATCGGCCCATTGGAGCCAGTCCAGCGAACTGCGTAGCGGAATCCCCGTACTCCAAGTTGGAACAGGGATTTCCGCTACATTCGTTTGCCACATCCTCAAAGCACCGCTGGCGATCGTTTCAAACGCCTTTCGGCACGGACCAGTGGTCGCGGTATTGGCGTTTCACCAGTTTTGCGGCCGCTTCATTGTTGGTGATGACTTCCTTCTCGGGATCGAAATCGAGTACCCCGCCGACGCGTGCCGCGATGTTGGACAGATGCACGATCGTCGCGGCCAGATGGCCGATCATCGCCGTCGCATTGTTCACCTTCACCTTGCCGCGAATGGTGTCCAGGAAGTTGGTGTGATGGGCCTCCAGATCCGCTCTACCCGTTTTCTCGGCCAGCAGCTTGCCGCGCGGGCCGTACAGCTTCCAACCGACCGTGTGGCCCATGATCAGGACCCCCTTGGTGCCATAGTAGGCGGTGCCGTTTTCGTAGCCGTCCTGGACGTAGGGAGACCAGATCCGCTGCTCGAAGATGAATTGCTTCTTCTTGCCGGTCTTGGGATCGGGCGCGTATTCCGCGATCGAATACTGCGTATCGGGAAACTGCTGATCGTCGTCGAAGAACAGCTTTGAACCGAAACACGTGACGCGCGAGGGTTGTGTGGTCACACCCAGCCCCCACAAGCCCACATCGATATCGTGGACGCCGTCATTGCCGATATCGCCGCAACCAAAATCGTACCACCAGCGCCAGATGCCGGGCAGCATGTTGGGACGATACGGAACCACGGGCGCCGGCCCCAGCCACGTATCATAATCGAGATGTGCCGGGGGAGTGCCCGGCTGACTCTTGCCAATGTTCCCTCGCAACTGACTGTTCCAGGCTTTGGCCACCAGGATCTCGCCAATCTCGCCGTCGAGCACCCGCTGGATCCCCTCCATGACGCAGGGGGTGCTGCGACTCTGCGTACCGACTTGAACCACCTTGCCAGTCCGCTGCGCCGCATCCACCAGCAAACGGCCTTCCCGAACATTGTGCGAGCAGGGCTTTTCGACATAGACGTGTTTGCCAGCATCCAGAGCCAGCAATGCAGCCGGAGTATGCCAGTGATCGGGGGTGGCGATCCAGACAGCTTCCACGCTCTTGTCGGCCAGAACTTCCCGTAGATTGGCGGTCGTCTTGGCCGTCTTTCCCTTGGCCTGCTTGACGACTTCAGCCGCACTGGCCACGCGCTGTGCGTCGACGTCACACAGCCAGGCGATGTCGACATCGTTGCGTGCCGACAGGGCGCGAACGTGGCCTGTGCCCATGCCCCCGGTACCGATCACCGCGATGGTCATCTTGTCATTGGCTCCGGCGGCATGAAGCGAACTGGCACCCGCGCCGAGCACGAGCGCCGCAGTGCTCGCGTCTTGCAGAAACTCTCGCCGAGTTGTGGGATTAGTAGTCATCAGAAATCCTTCCATCAGTCAACTGTTGCGGGAAATGAGACGCTGGTCCGGCAAACATCACGTGGTTGCGGGCAACCCCTGGTCCCTACGAATCAGGAACCTGAATTTCGAGCCACGTTCGCATCAACGTACCCAATTGAGTCTGAAATGCCAACCGTTCAGGCCATCCGCAGTTATAGTGGAGGTATTTTCCAGAGGTTAAAACTGCAGGAATGTTTGGCAAATCGGGGGCTCTTCGGTGTAGAATCAGTCCGTTGAATTCAAAGCAGTTGTCGCCATCCATCCGGTAGAATGATAGAGACGTGAACGAGCACTATTGGATGTTGCTGCGCAGACCACTGTACTGGGAGAGACAGACCGTGGATTTAGTTGAACACTCAACGAACCGTCGATTCTGGTTGCCCATACTCACGCTGATCTGCGCTGCAGTTCTGGGCCATCACTCTGGAACGTCCGCCGCACCTCCTGCCGCGACCAATCCCAAGCCAGAGGCGCCGGCCAAAGACGTGATTGTCGAGAGGCCATCCCTACCGTATCTGACACTGTTGTTGGCTCGAGATCCAGCGGTGCATGCTGAACTCGCCCTGGATCGAGCACGCATCGACAAGATCGGTAAGGCGATCGCCAGCGTTGATCAGGCACTTTGGCAACTGCGCGATGTGCCGGTTGACAAGAGTGACGCCCAGACGTCCGCCTTGCTGGTCCAAC
>CAMAVF010000456.1 GCA_945861445.1 Planctomicrobium piriforme
GTGAGGTCGATGATGGCCGAGGCCAGGGTTTCTTTTAGCGGGGCCGACGTGTTCTGGACTCGGTAGCCCCGTTCGTGCAGGCTGGCTCCGGTGGCGTCCAGGCTGAGGATACAGCGTCCGCCGGCGAAATAGGCGTGGATGCGGACGTCGGGGTTAATGGTATCGACGTTGGGGCGAGCCCCCAGTTCCTGCCGCAGGCGGTCGACGATGGCGTCTTTGATCTTCAAGGCGGCGTATTGGGAATGGTTGATCCCTTTGCCCACCGGCTTGGGAGGTGACTTGCCGCCGCGGGTGGGGGTCGTCTTGCGGGTCTTGTCGTCAACGGCACGGGAACGGCCGCCGGAGCCTTCAATCGTCGCGTAGACCGCCAGGGTTCGTTTGGCGTTGAGGTAGATTTCCCACGGGATGCGGCGGACCTGGGAATAGAGCATTTCCGGATTGGCGGCGGCGAATTCCTTGAGCGGTTTGACGATACGTGAGACGGTGCGCACCGACAGGCAGGCTTTGTAGAAGGTGGCGGGGGTGGCCGTGAAATGGACGGCCCCCACGTATTCTTTGGTCTGGGTGGCTCCGAGACGACGTAACTCATTGGCCGTGACCGGTTCGAGGCCGCGCGAGGAAATGGCGATGTAATTCGCAGCGTCGGACGCTGGTTGAAAGTCAGACGATGAATTGGAGGGCACTCGCGCAAATCCTTGCTGGACGGGTAGGGGACGATGAGTTGTGGGGAGACTTCACGTCCGGCCACGTGCCTAAAGTGGCAGAATCAACCACAACAGGTAGGCTACTGGTGCGGCGTAAATCACGCTATCGACAATGTCCAGAATTCCGCCAAATTCGGGTAACAACTCGGCCGAGTCCTTCTGGCCCGTATCGCGTTTTATCAGCGATTCACACAGGTCTCCCATCAGGCCGACAATCCCAATGGCAACACCGTAGCCCGCCGCCGCCAGCAGGTGGGAGGGCGTGCGCTGAGGGGTCAACAAAGGTGCCAGGACTCCAAACCACAGGAGGGAACCCAGACTCGCCCCCAGGATGGCACCACAGGCACCCATCCACGTCTTACCGGGACTCAGGCGTTCAATCAGTTTTCGCCGACCGAAAAATTTTCCAAGAAAGTAAGCGCCGATATCACCGCACTTGGCCGCGATCACCAATGAGCCCAGGGCGACATAGCCGGCATCAGCCCCGGCGACCCAACGCAGTTGCACCGTCAGGCTGAGCAGGATGCCGACATAGCTGACGATGAAAATCTCCGCCCCCAGGGACTCCATGCTGTGTCCCGGCCGCTGATAGCGATAGGCTTCGCTCCACAGCAGCACCATCAGCGACAGCGCGAATGCGAGCATCGGAGGACCGAGCGCGGCCGTTTGCTTGACGTACAGATCCGCCGCAGGCGATCCGGCACGCTCAATCCAGTTCGCACCCAGCACCAGCAGACTGCCCAACTGGACCAGCCACAATTGGACCGAGAACGAACGAATGCGCAGCAACTGGCTGAGTTCCCACGTCGCCCGTACCGCAATCAGCATGGCCAGCGCCAGCAGGCCCCAGGCAGCTCGGCCGGTGTAGGCATCCAACGTCAGCAGCCCCGCCAGGGCCAATGCCAGACATGGACCAAGAATCATCCTCCAACGCAAAGCCGGCCTCGCAAATCTGTCACGGGTTTTTCAATCCACCAAACCGACGATCACGAGCGGCATAGTCTTTCAGGGCCGCGATCAGATCGGGACGCCGGAATTCCGGCCAGCATTTTTCGGTCACCCACAATTCGGCATAGCTGATCTGCCACAACAGGAAATTGCTGATCCGCATTTCGCCCGCCGTGCGAATCACCAGATCGGGATCGGGCATACCCGCCGTATACAGCCGGGACGAGATCGTTTCTTCGCTGATTGCGGCAGGATCTAATGTTCCCGCGGCGACCTCACGAGCGATCTGTTGCACGGCATCAGTCAATTCGCTGCGGCTGCCATAATTGACCGCCAGGCACAGGCACATGCCGCCATTACTCTGGCTGACATCCAGCGTCTTCTGGACCTCGCGCAGCACGCCCGGGGTGAGTCCCTCGTGCCGGCCGATCATGGCAAATCGAAGATCCTGCCGCATGATCTCCGAGCGTTCTTCGATGACATATTGTTCGAGCAATTGCAACAGAAAATCCAACTCGAGTTTGGGGCGTTTCCAGTTCTCGCTGCTCAAACAGTACAGCGTGAGTTGTTCAACCCCCAGACGAGCCGTCTCTTCCACGATCGTCCGCACACTTGCTACACCGTTGAGGTGACCTTCCACGCGCGGCAAACCTTGCTGCTGAGCCCAGCGTCCATTGCCATCCATGATGACAGCGATGTGACGCGGCAGTCGATCGGCTGATAAGCCTTCTGCAGCGAGCAATTCCAAAGCCGTGGAAGAGACCACGTGTCACATCCTCAATGAAGAACCTCCGAACCTCAACGGCGGCCAGCGCGAACGCTGACCCCGTTATTCCATGTCGTGGGTATTCTGGCGACTTTCGGCTCAGCAGCCAAGAGTCTGCCCGGGAGGATCGAGGAATGTGGCAAAAGGGCGGGATTGAATCTGTTAAAACACGATTTCGAGGCGTTGATTCTCTTTGAGAACCGCCGAATACACTCGAATCGTATCCCGCACGCGGGCCATCGCTCCCGGGACCTGGATCACCACCTGATTGGATTCGGCAATGACCTCGGACGTGTGGGGCGAGATCATCAGGCGAAACTTGTCGGTCCCGATCACCGAACCGGTGATGTCGCCCTTGGGAATCTTCAAGTTGCGTTGCTTGTACTTCACCTGAATCACAATCTTGTAGTCTTCACCGGGAGCGGGATCTTCAGGGACGGTCCAGGCTGTGAAACTCCCTTTATTGACCGCCTTGCCACCTGCAGGCATCTTGTAGCCGCCAATATTCAACCCATTCCCGACATCGTCGCCGGAACCTTCCCCATCACCCTTGCCGATGGCGCTAATATCGTCCACGTTCAACGACGACGGGGCAAATGCATTGGACACGACACTGGCTGACAGCACTTTTTCGAGATTGTCGCTGTTGGCACCCCCCGAGGTATCCAGTTGGACCACAGGAGTCTCGTCCAGCGCTTCGGCAGACCATTCTTCGCCTTGAACGGCCATCAAGGTTTCGATTCCCAGTTGCGTCAGTTCCTCATGGAAAACGACGATCGACAGGGGCAACGCGATCAGAATATGCATGAAAATCGAGATCGCATAGCTACGGAGCGCCTGTTTTCCCAACCAGCGTTCGCGCAACTCTGCATGCCATTCCAGGGGATCTGCTTCCTCGGCCGCGATCGGTGGCAACGCCACACCGGTGTCGTCGATTTCCGATTCGTCAGGGGTTGAATCCGATTCGACCGAGGTTGAGGTGGTGGCTGGAGCTGCCTGGCTGGCGATTGCCTGCTTCGCCCGGAACCAGGGGGGCGGCTCTCTTCTCAGTGGCGTAACATCAATTGCTGCTGTGACTTTTGGCTCTTCGTCGAATACGGGAGCGGGCGGAGTGTCAGGCGTAATTGCGTGTCGATTACCGATGTCGGCGGCTGGATTGGGGGCTGCGGCGTGAGCTTGCCGGGCGCGGCGTTTGAGCATCCACTCAGGGATGGCCACGTTCCCGGTCGCTGCTGGCGAGCTGCTGCCGTCTGGTTCATCCATTGTCTGCAGACCTTCCCCCGACCCACTGCTCCTACCGCCACGTCACACGTTATCTAACCCCATTATCGCGTGCAAGTTCCGCAAATCGAGACCAAAAATGGTTCAGGCGTCGTATCCAGACCGTTGATTTGAAGAGCGAGACCGCTGCGAACAAATACTCTGAGCGGCGAAACGCCCTCTCAGAGTATACGCAAAAGCGTGACACGAGGGACATTTTTTTGGCTGGAGAAGAGATTCTAGAACGCAATGCCGGCTCTGAGCAGCCAGGAGTCGCCGATTCCGAAGCCGGGGGTTGATCCGCGAAATTCGACGTGCCGGTCGGTGATATAGCCCCCCTCGAAGAAGGCCGACCATCTGCAACGCTGCGCATGCACGCCCAGCAGGAACCGATAGTCCCGAAACTCGGCCCGATCCTTCAACCGCGTGGCGTCATCGAAGTCAATCTGGTACGCATCCACGGTGTATTCTGCGGCACCGTACAACCAGACGTCGGTTTCGTCGACATTTCCCAGGTAGTAACTGACCCGGGACTTGGGAAACATCGCTCGGATCTCCCAGTGATCATCGGGAGTCCAGATCACGCCACCATACGGAATGACGATGTTATCGGCCCGGTCCCAATAGGCCGCACCGATGGCAACAGTCAGTTGAGGCGAAATCTTGTTGAACAGCACGGCGCGGGCATCGACCATGTAGGCATCGCTGGTCAATTGCCTGTCGAAATCACTGTTGATTTGCGGTGTAACCCCAACCGTCCAGTTCCAGGGTCCGGCGTTGACCGACGACCACTGCAGATCGCCGACGAATTGATTGACATGCGGCGGCATGGCAATTCCCGTCGGACCACTCCAGTACCGGCTGTTCCACGAACCAGTCGCCGCAAACAGCGTTTGTTCGTTCAAAAGCGTTGAGTAGCGCAGGGAACCGTTCAGTTCCGTGGACTGAAACGAGCCACTGACGCCGTCCGCCGGGGCCGACGCGATATAGGTGACATCCTCGTAGGAATGCCATCCCAAGCGGTAGGGTGTGGTCCGAATGAATCCATAGGCGAATTGCTGCGAAGCGAAGGGGTCGTAATAGTTCGGCAGGAATGTTTGTTGGCGTAGTTCCAACAAGGTTTTCAGGAATCCATTGTCGGGCATGTCTTGAAAGAACTCGCCATTCATCTGCGGTCCGAATTGCGAAGGATCAGCGGGCCACGGCTGCTGACCGTAATTGGCGGGCGGGGGGGCCGCCGGATTGATGAGGGGCGAGGGCGAGGGCCAGGGGTGTTGCTGGGCCAGGCGGAATCCCGCGGCAGGCGGCTGTTGAGTAGAGAGCGGGGCATCCAGCGTCGTCGAATACGTAACTGGACCTTGTGCCACGGCGAGCGTGGCAAATCCCCAGAGGAATCCAATGATAGTCAGGCGAAATCCGGTCAACAGGTCTCAGTCCTG
>CAMAVF010000457.1 GCA_945861445.1 Planctomicrobium piriforme
TGAACGAATTGAGCAGGCTGGCCGCTTGAGCATCATTGGCCTCGGTGGGAAAATCTTCGAGGCTGTGGCTGGGAATGAGATAAATCAGATCTTCGTAGGCCATGAGGTTGCCATTTCAGCGTCAGGTCGATCGAGATACCGCGAAGCGACCAGAATAGCAGCCTGCGGTTCCGGATTCAGCGCAAACCCGAATGGCAATCCTGTAAGACGGGGTCTCACGGCACGTCCATTTCTGTGAGTTCCCTAGTTTTCTCGCGTCCAACTTTATCATTCGAGAATTAGAACAAATCGGTAAGTGTTTTCAAAGTATAATGTTACGGCGTGTCGTTGGTGCCAGGAATGGCTCGAAAAAAAGATTTTTGAAAATTCGGGAACTTTCCGGGAACCAAGTCGTCTAATGTCGTGGAAGCTGGCGCGAAGTCAAAGAATGGGGGCATTCCCGGATCTGTAATGGATTCCAGGGTAATGATTTGCATCGAGATGTCGCGATCTGACCGCACAATGCCGCGTGTCAGAATTGGAATTTGTCGAGATCAGTGGTTTGCGTTTTCACGGCGAAGTCAAAACTCGTTGCGTCGGAGTTATCGAATGATTCAGTGTGCTGTGCGTTCCATGCACCGGCTGAATTCTTCGCACACTGTCGTTGAAATGACTTGAACTCGCTGCAACTTGTTGGATAATTTAGACTTACTTGCGAATTAAAACAGGGTTGCTCGGCGCTCGCTGAGCCGCTTGCAGTTCGTATCGATTTTGTCTGGTTCGATCCTTAATACATCGCGACATTGAAGTTGCAGCTTCCTGCCAGAGGTTCCTCGGGCAAGTGGTAGTCAATTTTGTGTCGACCTGAATGAGACGACGTTGCAGCGTATTTGGTTCCCCGCAGCCTGACTCTCCTCGATTCAGACAGCGGATTGCAGGCAAAGTAATTGCAGACACGGTAACAACACATCATCCCATTCCACCGGGAGAGTCGTGATCATGGCTGAAAACGGAACAGTCTGGGGCATTGATATTGGCCAGGCCGGGCTGAAGGCGTTGCAGTTGCGCTATAACGAAGCGTCACAGCAAGTGATTGCTGTTGGTTTCGACTATATCCAGCACCCTAAGATCCTCAGTCAGCCCGATGCGATTCCCGCCGAGTTGATCAACGAGGCATTGAAGACGTTTGTGAGCCGCAACGCGGCGCAGTTGCGTGGGGCGAGAATTGGGTTCGTGGTGCCCAGCAACACGTCGATCGTGAAGTTCATTCAACTGCCGCCGGTGGAAGCCAGCAAGGTCGGCGATATCGTCAAGTACGAAGCCCGCCAGCAGATTCCGTTCGATCTGAACGACGTGATCTGGGATTGGCAGACAATGGGGGGCGGGATCGAAGAAGGTGGCTACATGCTCGACTCGGAAGTCGGGCTGGTCGCCATGAAAAAGGAAGCCCTGCAGAATCATCTGAAGCCGTTCACCGAGCAGCGGTTGGAGATTGACGCGATCCAGGCCGTGTCCCTGGCGATGTTCAATTTCATGTCGTATGACCAGTTCGAGCAGCGACCTGGCGACCCGGTGATGGAGCGCGACGGTTATACCGTGTTGCTCGATATGGGTGCCGATACGACGACCATGCTGGTCTCGAACGGCCGCAAGATCTGGCAGCGAAATATCTCGATCGGCGGCAATCAGTTTACACGGGCGTTGACGAAGGAAATGAAGCTGACCTTCGCCAAGTCCGAGCACCTGAAGTGCAACGCGACCAAGGCCCCCGATCCGAAGGCCGTGTTCCAGGCCTTGCGGCCGGTGTTTAACGATTACGTCTCGGAAATTCAGCGGTCGATCGGGTTCTTCTCCAGCGTCAATCGCGACGCGAAGATCGAGAAAATCCTGGCGATTGGCAACGGTTTCAAGCTCGCAGGTCTGCAGAAATTCCTGCAGCAGAACTTGTCTTACGATGTCGAACGCGTCGAGAATTTTCCCGGTCTGGTGGGTGACGCCGTCTTATCGCAGCCCCTCTTTCAAGAGAACGCGATGTCGTTCGCCGTGGCCTATGGCCTGGGTCTGCAGATGTTGCAGCAGACGACGATTCGCACCTCGCTGTTGCCGCCGGAAATTCGCACGGCCCGCATGATTCGTCAAAAGAAGCCGTGGGCCGTCGCAACGGCCGCGTGCCTGTTGACCGGCTTGTGTTTCTCAACGATGGGCTTCGCGATCGCCAAGAGTACGGTAGCGACTGAGCGGTGGAAGAATGGCGAAGACAAGGTGAAGGCGGTGCAAGGCGAGTCGTCATCTCTCAAGAGCGAGTACGACGCGGCGGAAGCCAAGAACAAAGAATTCCGCACCAAGGGTGAGGAACTCGTCAAACCAGCCGTCGGGCGCGTCCGCTGGCTGGAAGTGTATAAGGCGATCAACGCGTGTCTGCCGCAGGAAGGGGCGACCGCTGACGAAAAGCACATCGCCAAGAAGAACCGCATTCGGATTTTCAGCATCACCTGCCGGGAAGAGGTGGATCTGAAAACCTGGTTCGAAAACCTCAAGACGGTTGCTCCGAATGTTCAGGACTATATCGCTCCGGAGGACAAAGATAAGCCACCGGAAGGCCAGGGCTGGGTCTTCACCCTGCGCGGACTCCATTTCCATGAAGGTCGAGACCAATTCTGGATCAACAGCTTCTTACGGAATCTGCAGAAATGGCAAGTTCCGGTGAATTTGCCAGGTGGCCAGGTGCAAATTGTTCCCGTACGCCAGATGGGCATTAGCCACGTGATGTCGATTCGCTCGTTGGCCCAGCAAAAACCCTGGTATCCCAACGGACCCCCATCGGATGTCGCGGGTGGCGTGGGTGGCGGAGGGCTCGGCAGACCGGGTGTTGGGATACCGCGTCCTGGTTTAGGTGGAGGTGCCGGGAAGGCGGGACTTACAGGTGGCAAAGCGGGATTTGCGGGCGAACGGAAGGGCAAGAATCCTGGTGGACCCGCGGGCGGGGCTCTCGACCAGATGCACGAACACAACGTCGAGCGGATCTGGCAGACGGACTTTGAAGTGGTGTTCATCTGGAAGGAAACGCCGGAAGAACTGCGTACGGCTGAACCGCCTCCGCCGACTGCTGTGGACGGTGCGGCCCCGGGAGCCCCCGGCACACCACCCGCCGGGACACCAGCGGGTGCGCCACCAGCGACGACGCCGGCAGGAACACCCCCACCCGCGGCAGCTCCACCCGGTCCCCCTGTAGATAGCGCAAAGAAATGAGTTTCGGAATCGGGACGGTCACCAACTTTGGGGGTGATCGCCTGCAGTCCTCGGCCAGCGCCGAGGGGACCGTTACAAAGCCAGTTCCCGTTTTCAAGTTTGATTAATAGCAGTCAGATCGTCCTGTGATCAGGCGGCCCATCGCACACCGCGACCGGCCGCTGGAACGAGGAGTTTGCTCATGGATAAGCTGAAGCCCATCCTGGCCCAAAAGTTTTGGATCCTGTCGGCACTGTGTTTACTCTTGCCGCTCACCGGCTGGTGGCTGGCGACGGGCGCAATGGCGGTCGAGATTACCACGCGGACCAAGACGCTCGACGATGCCTTCAAGGGCATTCCTCAGCCGGGGGCCAACAAGAAATGGACCGAGCGTGTCGACGCGATGAACAAGGAAGAAGAGGTCAAGGTCAAGCAGACAGGGGATTTCCTGTGGAATCAACAGCAAGAGTTGATGACCTGGCCCGAAGTCGTGAAGGCCGGGGTGGAAAAAGGGGGCTTCCGTGGCGAAATCGACGCGAAGACGCGTAGTGAGTATCGAACTGCGTATGAAGTTGAACTCGTCGAATTACACCAGGTGGTCAAACCGTTTGACCCGTTGACCGGCGCTGGGCTGGTCGAGTTTCCCATCGAGTTGATTCCCACCCAGAGTTGGGGTTCCTCGGCGATTCCTCCCAGCAGCCAGCAGATGTGGGATTCGCAGGAAGATATCTGGATGTTCCGCACGTTGCTGCTGGGCGTTGCCAATATCAATGAGGGGTTCAAGTCCGAAACGGTTCTGGATTCCAAGATCAAGCAGATCAACCTGATCGAACTGCGTGGCGGCATCCCGGGTGGAGCTAAGGCAGTTGCAGACGCTGCCGGGGGAGGGGCAGGTGGGGCGGCCGGAGGTGCCGGTGCAGAAGAAGGACGACCCGGTATGGCAGGCGGGGCAGGAGGTCCCGGCTTGGGCGGCTTAGGGGGCGGTGTCTCCGGCGGTGCCGACACCTTGACACATACCTTCGATCCCGCCGAACAATTTGGTTCGGATGCAGGAGCAGTGGAGGGTGCCGAAGCGGGCGCTGGGCCGGCTGGAGCAGGAGGCGCGGGACCGGCTGGTGGTCCGGATGACGCTTTGAAACGTGGTGGGATGATGGCGGGAGGTGAGTCGGCCGTCAAGAAACGTTACATCGAAGAAATGCCACGTTTTAAGACGCGTGGCTTCTACATGGAACTGGTGCTGGATCATCGGATCCTGCCAGAATTCATCGCGGAGCTGAGCGATTCCAAGTGGCCGTTGCGCGTGATTCGAGTCCAAGCAGTGGATTGCAATCTGGATGATATTGCTCCGGATGCCGCGATCGGCGGCGGATCAGGCGGGACGGGTGGTGCTGGCAGGGGTCGTGCCATGGGTGGGGGTGGCCCGGGCCGCGGTGCCGCGCCGCGACAGATGCGTGATCCAAAAATGGGTGGTGGTGCCGGCGGCCGTGGTGCCCGTCCCGGTGCGGGAGTTGGACGGCCAGCTGTCGGTGATGGCACCAGTCCCGAGAATCTCGTGGACCTGCAGTCGGCGATGGCCGATCCCTATCTGGTCAATGTTGCCCTGAGTGGGATCATCACTTTGTATTTGCCACCCGAGGCCGCTGCTGGTGCACCACCCGGGACCGAAGGTACCCCGGCGACGCCGCCCGCTGCGGGTGATCCGACGGCTGCCACCACGCCGCCTGCGGCGGCCCCGGGAGCCACTGATCCGACTGCTGCGACACCAGTCGCCGGGGCTCCAGTAGGAGCGGCAGTTGCCCCGCCCGGTGGAGATGCTGCGGCCAAGCCTGGAACTGCGGCGACACCACCTGCGGGAACGCCGGCCGCAGAGACGAAACCGGCCACAGGTGCCAAGCCA
>CAMAVF010000458.1 GCA_945861445.1 Planctomicrobium piriforme
TCGCTTCGCGGTATCTCGATCGACCTGACGCTGAAATGGCAACCTCATGGCCTACGAAGATCTGATTTATCTCATTCCCAGCCACAGCCTCGAAGATTTTCCCACCGAGGCCAATGATGCTCAAGCGGCCAGCCTGCTCAATTCGTTCATTCTGCCCTGGCACCCGCAACTCATTGCGTCCGCCGGAGTCGTCCCGCGCTGGCACCGTGCTGACACGCCTCCCGAATTGATGGCCAACCGGCTGGTGATGATTCCCACCAAGAGTGCGGATCTGGTCCCATTCGGTTGGATCGATGAAGCGAAGCGGAACGGGGCCACTGTCATTACGAACATCACGGATCGTCAGGAGATGCTCGCCATCGCCCTGAAGCCGCTCGACGAACCCCCCGTCGATCCCGATCTGGCCGCCGATTTCTGGGCCCTGGGATTCTGTTATCTGCAGATCGAATTGCTCACCCGCCACATGCGGCACTTTGGCAGCACCGACGAAGTCCACTTCCAACGTGAAGCCGTCGCCGCGGCACGTGCCGCCGTCGCCAACGATCCGGAAACGGCTCGCACGCGCCTCAAGGTCTGTTTCGAACTGCTGACCGAAGCGCGAGAACGGTTCTATCCGACCGACTGCTATTTAATCGATCTGTGCCTGCTGATCCCGCGACTTGCCGATCAGCACCTTTCCGACACGCTACTGTTGTTGAAGCCGCTCAGCGTCATGGTCACTCCACAGGATCTCGAAGAGATCGCTCGTGATCATCCCGATCAATTGAGGCTGCTCAAAGAAGCCTGGTTGCGAAAATCGGTCGCGGTTGTCGGGGGCGAATTCCGCGAAGGTCCGACGACACTCTTGCCGCTGAATTCGCTGCTCTGGCAGTTAGACGCGGGGCGGGACCTGTACCAGAAGCTCCTGGGCCGCAAGCCTACGATCTGGGGTCGCCGGCGTTACGGATTGATGCCCCCCTGGCCGCAAATTCTGCATCGCAACGGCTACATCGGCGCCATGCACGTGGCCCTGGATGATGGGTTCTATCCCGATCAGGAATTCAGCAAGATTCGCTGGGAAGGGACCGCCGGGCAGGCGATCGACGCCATCTCGCGCATTCCCCTGGCGGCCGACAGTGCCAACAGCTTCCTGCGGTTCCCGGTCCGGCTGTCGGAATCAATGGACAACGACTCCGCAGCCGCCGTGCTGTTTGCACGCTGGCCCGAGGCCAAATCGCCGTGGTTCGAAGACCTGCGGCGGATGCAGAATTACTCGCCGGTGCTGGGTCGGTTTGTCACGCTCGAAGACTACTTTGAACACACCGACAGCGCCAGCCGGCTGTCCTCGTACGATCCGAACGAATATCTCTCGCCGTACTTCGTGCAGTCAGTCGCCCGTGAGGAAGCGGACCCTCTCGGCCGATATATCGCTCAGTTCCGCAATCGGCAGCGGTTTGACTCGGCAGCCTGGTGCGCCGGAATGACCGCTGCCTTTCGAGGGCAGGCGTTGCGAGGCACGGAACTCCGCGCGGTTGAGCGCGCCGTCGAAGAAGGCGCAGCCGAAGGAACTCCGGAACAAGCAGCCGCCGCAGAAACGCAGCTTGCCGCGTTCGAACAGTCTGCCGGCCAACGACTGGGCGAATTGATTACGAGCGGCGGGGGCACACAACCCGGGTTGCTGCTGGTCAACACGTTGGGATTTCCCAGACTGGCCGTGGTGGAGCTCGGTGCTTATCTTTCCCAGCCACCGGCCATTGGCGGCGCCGTGAAGTTTGTGCAGTGGGATGAGCAGCACAAGACGGCAACCGTGGAATTTCCCGGCTCGGGCTTTGTGTGGTTGCCGCAAGCCTCTCCCACTCCGCCCGCCGCAACGGCTTCCGCGCCGCTGGCAGAACCGAATTTGTTACGCAATGACTACTTCGAAGTCTTACTCAGCGAGACCTCGGGCGGATTGCGCCAGTTGAAGAACTATGGCCGCAGCCCGAATCGTCTGAGTCAGCAGTTATCCTACCGGTTTCCGCGAGAACGGAAGATCGTTTCCCCTGATCCGGAAGAGCCCGATACGAAGTCCTATTACAGTGAAATGCGGGCGACCCGTTCCACCGTGACGAGCACCGGCCCGACACTGGGTGAAATCGTGACGGAAGGGGAGTTGATCGACCAGACCAACAATCAGAAACTGGCCGGCTTCAAACAAACCTTCCGCGTCTGGCGCGGCCGCCCGGTGCTCGAAATGGAGATCGAAATCGATCCCGTCAAGATGCCCGACGGCGATCCGTGGTCGAACTATATCGGCGCCCGCTTCGCCTGGAATTCCTCGATCGCGGCCCTCACCCGCTCGGTGCTGGGTGGAGCCCAAACTGACTGGAAGGACGAGCGTCTCGAGTCGCCACTCTATTTGGAAATCGCTGACGAGAATCAGCGCACGACCATCCTCACTCACGGCCTGCCCTTCCATCGCAAGACGGGCGAACGGATGCTGGATTCGATCATGCTGGTGTCAGGTGAGACGCACCGCAAATTCCGGTTCACGATTGCCGTCGATCAGCCGTACCCGATGCAGGCGGCCCTGGACTCGCTGACTCCCATCACGGTGATTCCCACGACCAAGGGCCCGCCACGCTCGGGCAATTCAGGCTGGTTCTTCCATCTCAGCGGACGCAACGTGCAGATCGTCCAATTGCTGGAATTGATGGAAAACCCCGTCGAAATCACCGACGCATGGGATTCACTGGCGACACAACCAACGTCCACGGGGCAGGGCCTGGCGCTGCGGTTGCTGGAGACGGAAGGGCGTCCGGTACGAGTCACCCTGCAGTGCTATCGAACGCCGCAATCAGCCCGCCAACGCGATTTCCAAGGCCGAACCATTACCGATCTCACCATCAGCGGAGACGCTGTCCATATCGATATGGTGGCCCATGAGATCGCTGACATCGAATTCCGCTGGTGAAGTCAGTCGCCCGGCAATCCCGTGGGATAGGCTTCTAGCCTGTCATCTTGACCGATGAATGACAGGCTGGAAGCCTATCCCACGGAATCACTGACTATCCAATCGGCGTCGCGCCCGGGGGTGGCTTGCCGTGGCCCGATTTGATGTGATCGGCACGGCCGGCGGCGTATTGTTCGGGGGTCAGTTCGTCTTCGTCGATTGTCTCGCCGCGCTGGAATTGCTCGTAGTATTGCTTCAAATACGGTATGCACCAGCCGCAACCGGTCCCGGCACCACCGCACTCGCTGATCTGGCTCGCACGACGCGGTTTATATAGCCGGATGTAATTGACAATCTTCCGTTTCGACACGTGGAAGCAATAACAGACTTTGTCGTCGAGCTTCATAGTAGGTCTTACTGAATCAGGCGAGCGTCCGGCGTAAGCCGGATGGTTTTTGCATGGTTCCAAACGTCGTGATCTATTGCGAATCAATCAATCGGATCTCGTCTTTCCGAGACTGTTTTCAGCACTCAATTTCTGGATCATATCAAGTCGCTAACAACCAGTAGGCTGACGCCTACCGCTCGCCTGGGTGAGTGCCCGGGCAGCCAGCAACGCGACGATCGGAATGACCGGGGCCCGCATCCGCATGTCGGTCCAATACACCAGATGAGTTAACCACAAGGTCAATGGCAGCAGCAATAGCAGACTCCACGTCCTCCATTCTACCGCAGACAGGCGAACCAGTCCGGCCAGCATGCCGCAGGTAACCAGCCCATAGAAGATCGCCGTCCCCCACAAGAGGAGGATGGAATATCCGGCGGGAAGCCTCCACGGAGCCAAATCCCAGAACCGGAGGCCGCGCCAGACGCACGCTCTGAGGAACAACGCTGGCTCAGCGCGAATATGAGACCATGCGCGCCGATACATCCAGCGATCGCGCGACACTTCGTCATTCCGGCCGATTCCTGCGGACCTCATTTGCATTTCTAATCGGGTTTGCCACTCGTTCAAACTATCGCCTTGCCAGACTGTTCCCCAAGGTTGAGCGACGACTTCGTGATAGAAGACCGGGTTATTCGCGAGTAGCAAGGTATAACCCCCATGCGTGGTGGCGGGTGTCGCTTTGCCGATGACGATGGCATTGCGCACGACCCACGGGGTCAGCACGCTGGCCAGGCCGACCAGGCTCCACAGCCCCACAATGAGCTGACTTCGCAATTCCGATTTGGTCACACTGGAACGCCAATTTCGAGCGACGGCGGCCATCGCCCACACACTGAACAATCCCACTGCAGCGAGGAAGCCAGGGCGACATAAACAGATCAATCCAAAGCAAACGCCGTGGAGTAGGGCGGTCCCAATCCGGTGGCCCTTATCACCCTCCGTCTGACTCGGAAATTCCAGCAGTACCCAACACCACGCGATAACCAGCGTCGCGCACAGGGTCTCGGTCATCGCCAGCACGGTGCTTTGCAACAGCAGCGGATCGATGGCCACCAGACCCGCTGCAAGCACACTGGCCCAGCCCAGCTTGAGCAACTGGCCGACTCGGAATGTTAAACCAACCGTGATCGTTCCCAGGACAACATGAATGATGCCATGATGCCAGTAAGACCCGTGAAACCAGAACACAGCGGCGACGAGCAGCGGAAACAGGAGGGGCCGATACGCCGTGGGGCGCGGCGGAAAACCTGTCGCAAATGTTCCGTTCCGGGCCACATGGTAGCCGATATCCACATATCCATCCCGGTCCTCGAGAAGTTGCCTGCCGTGCAGGGCCAGCATTCCCCCACGCGCCGCGCAAGCGACTCCGCAAACGATCAACAGCAGGACCAGCCACCAGCGCTTGTAAAACTCTTGCATGAACGACGAATTCCGAGGCGATGGATCATTCAAAAATAGCCGTCGATCGCTCCGCGATCATAACGCCAGCCATTATCGACGCGGGAAAACAAATCAACATATCAGCCGCCACGCGCTAGCGTCCGGTTTCTACGTGATCCGATCAGGTTTATACCTTACGCGGCCATGAGTGAGACGTTTTCAAATCGTTGGAAATTGAGTGTCATGAGTGTCGCGAGATCGTCGGCGTGTGTGGTGTCCAGTGCCGCGATGGTTTCCTCGATGGCTGCGCGGAAGTCCGCGAAGGTCGGGTGA
>CAMAVF010000459.1 GCA_945861445.1 Planctomicrobium piriforme
GTCAAATGGCGGACAGCCGGTCGGATATTGGCCCAAGGGATGGTCTTTGGCCCGCATCAGTGCCGTGCAATAAGAGAACGTCCGGCAGATCTGTTTTCGATTGAAACGACCGTCCATTTCCAGGGCGCGAGCAAACTCGGGGTGCGACAATGTCGCTCGGCCGAAACCGGCAATGGCGACGTGTCCCGCACCCACATTCGCCGCGGCCGCCTGGGCGGCGAAGTCCTGCAGCCAGCTATACCCACTGCCCACCACCGGCACATCGGGAACCGCCGCCTGGATCGCCTGAGCGATCCGGAAATGCCGGCAGACGCCATGCAGGGGATGCTCGGGCGAGAAATAGCCATCCACCGGAGGATACTCGGCCGGACGCACCAAGTGCGGATTACTGTAGGGATTACCCAGGCTGATGCTGATCAACTGCACGCCCCAGTCACGCAGATTCCGTACATACTGCAAGGGCTCGGTCAGATCGTCCTGCAGGTGGTCGAGCGGATTGGTGCCCCAGGCCGTGACCAGGGGCAGATCGTGCCGGCACGGAACGCCGATCGGTTCGTCGCCCGTGTCGGCCTTGCGGTAGGGGATTCCGTCATAGGCGTTCATCCGAGTGGCGATCACCAGACCCGGACATTCCTGCCGAATCCTCTGAACGACATTCCGCACTAACCGCGTGCGATTCTCCAGGCTGCCGCCATACAGGCCGGGCCGGTTCCGAGCCGACAGCAGTTCCGACAAAAGGTAGCGGTGACATTGCTTGATGTCGACAAAGTCGTACCCCAGCTTCGCAGTCCAGATGGCAGCCTGGACGTAGCGGTCTTCCAGGCGTTTCAGGTCGTCGTCGGTGAGCAGCGGTGTTGAAGAATCGGCTGTGCGGCCGGTGGACTTGTCCCGGGTCAACGGATCGAGGATCGGGTCATGAGTGGCCAGCAGCGGTTTTTCAACGCTGTACCGTCCAGAATGGGTCAACTGCAGTCCCACGATCAGGCCGTCTGTCGACCCGGTCGTCTCGGCGTGCGAGGTTCGGCAGATCGTCAGCATCCGCTCCAGACCGAGCAGCGTGTGTTCGGCCACCTGCAGTTGCCGGGTATTCGCGCGCCCTTCGGGACAAACGGCTGCTGCCTCACCCCAGACCAGCTTGGCGCCACCGGCGCCAAACCGCTGATAGCGGCGGTAGGTCAGTTCATCAGGATTGCCATCCAGCGTCCCGTCGCAGCCTTCCATCGGATGGATCGCCAGCCGCCCCCCTAGTTTCAACGACCCGATCATCAGCGGTTGAAACAACGGAGACAAATCCTCCGACATCGCCAAAGACTCGCCCAGCGATTCCGCATCCGCGACGACTTCCGCAGGAGATTTGTATCGAAAGAATCTCGCCATGATTTATTCGAAGCCTTCCGTCTGGTGCGCATTACGCTTGAAGACGACAGCGCTTGCACAGGATGAATTATCTCCCCTCGCCCCAGTAATCTGGGGAGAGGGGCTGGGGGTGAGGGGAACGATTGACCAATGACTCGGAGCTCTGAAATTGCTGGGGCAATGCCCTTTTGAGGAGAGGATCTGAGTGACGCTCGCAGAGCCCCTCACCCCCAGCCCCTCTCCCCGGAGTACCGAGGCGAGGGGAGATTGAAACTCGTTCTTGCTCGCTTGAAGCAGAAGTCAAATTAATGTGTTTTAGTCCGATCATCTGCAAGTCGCTCAATCCGCTTTCTTGCTCGCGAAATCGCGATAAACATCCGCCGGTTTATAGTCCGCTTCCGCCGCCGTTTCATGCACGGCCACGCCGAAGCGTAAATGGAATGTCTCACCCTTCTTGATCACGTGGCGACTGGGTTCCTGCTTGGTAAATGCGTTGCGGCCAAATGGATTGACGGCCAGAAATCCATAGTCCCGAGCGTGGTCCCATGACGGGCGAAAGTTTTCGGGTGCCGACAACACGGTCAAGCCGGTCCACTTGCCGGCGAGCGGTCCGGAGTAATCGCACCACTGGGCGGTTTGGCCCCAGACCGCCTGCCCGTTCTTTCGCCCGGCACTGTCGAGAATCCGGCCCCCTTTTCCGCGATCGACCGCCAGCGCGGTCACCATGCGGACTCCCAATCCCATTTCTTCCTGATCACCAAACACCAGATCCGCATTGCCTGGCCGGAACTCGCTGCTGATGTCGATCAGATACCCGCCCGCAATGCACGAAATCTGGTAGTGGCACGTTTCTTCGCACACGGTCCCTTTGCCGTCCGTCGTCAAATACCGATTCAAGACAGCAAAACTTCCCCGTCCGGCAGCTCCCATCGGCGGTTTTGTGAAGCGCACATGCTCGGTGCGGGCCTTCAGCCTCCAATAATCGCAGCCACTCAAATCGCCGAACGACAGCCAGATCCCCGTATGCAGCCCCTCGTGATCCACGGCATCCTGACCCTTTTGCGGCGGATGCTGACGTGTGACCTGATTGCCAGACGTCGTTTTGACATGCACAAAATAGGGCCGCGGGACTTTCTCATCGTTATAGACATAATTCGCAACGTCGACGTCATCCAGCCGAATCGTCAAGGCACCAGGACGCGGCACAAACGAGACCACCGGCTCGGCCGCCACGGCGGGCCCGATAAGAGAGATGACAGCCACTACTGCCGTCAGGCAAGAACCGCAAGTTCGCCAGCGCCTGGAATCCCCCCCTTTACAAGCATTGGTATCTACACAACGTAAATCCGCAGAATAAGCTGGAAAACGGAGGATATTACTCCCCTCGCCCCGGTACTCCGGGGAGAGGGGCCGGGGGTGAGGGGCGCTCCGAGCCACGTTCGACATGGTATTTCCAGACGTTGTTTGTTGTGTGATTGCCATTTCAAGACCGTGAATCGCAAGTTAATCGTTCCCCTCACCCCCAGCCCTCTCCCCGGAGTACCAGGGCGAGGGGAGCAGGTTTCTCGCATTTTTCCGTTGTTTTCCTCGCCACGGTCACTTGTGTAGATACAATGCTTATAAAAGGGGGGAGGGGGGTTACGCTTCGCTTCGCTCAGCTTACATGTGACAACTGTCTCATAGCTTCACGCTTGCGCCTGGAGTTTGATTGTAAACCTGAAAGATCGCGCTGTTGTCGAGCGGCCCCAGTCCGCTGGCTTCTGCTTCCTTCAGCAATTCCAAATGCGTTTCGCTCAATGGCAAGCGTGCTCCCGAGGCCGCACCCGCCTCCAGGATCAGCGTGACATCCTTCAGATGCTGCGAGAGTCGGGCGACGGGGGTGAAGTCGCCGTCGATCATTTTCTCACCTTTGGAGTCCATGATCCGTGAATACGCCGCACTCGCCCGAAACACGGCCAAGGTCTGGACGGGATCGAGTTCCATCCGTGTCGCCAGCGCCAGACCCTCGGCCAGAGCCGCTCGATTCAACCCCAGCACGAGGTTGGTGACCAGCTTCATCTTCGAGCCGCTGCCTGTCGGACCGGTATAGATGGCCTCGCGACCAATGCAGCGAAACAGATCCGCACAGCGATCGAATTCCGCACGCTCACCCCCCACCATCCACAGCACGTCACCCTGGCGGACATGGGCACTGCTACCGGAAATCGTCGCATCCAGGTACGCCACGCCGCGTTCAGCCAGTGTCGCAGCGATCTCCATCGCCGCCTCCGGTGCGCCGGTCGTGGTATCAACAATCAACTGCCCGGGATGCAACCGCGCGGCGTGCTCGGTCAGCAACGCCTGCACGTCGGAATGACCGGGAACACTGAGCAAGACAACGTCGCAGGCTTCCAGCACAGCCCCCGCATCCACCGCCACATCGCCCCCCAGCGCCGCCAGCCGCGATCCACACGCCGGCTGCAGATCGTAGCCCAGCACGCCCAGACCGGCACCACGCAAACGGACCGCGATGGCTTCACCCATCAGGCCGAGACCAATCAATCCAAATGTGGACACAGACAGAGCAGACAGCATGGAGATTTCCGGACGACAGGGGAGATCACTCATTAAACCGCATCCAATCTAATCAGCCAGCCGACGGATCGACATGGGGAAACTGCCAACCCCCATGCGAATTCTGCCTGTGTGAAAATGCACCTTACGTCCGGCAATCCTCGCGAAATTGCGTCGGACTGATCCCGGTCGCGTGGCGGAAGAAATGACTGAAGTAAAATTCACTGGAAAAATTCAGTTGTGCGGCAACTTCCTTGATTGACAACGTCCGGTCCCCCAACAGTCGCCGGGCCTGATCGAGCCGCGTTCGCTGGAGGAATTCGTGCAGCGTCTGCTGTTGCGACCGGCGAAACAATTCTCGCAACCGCGAGTAACTCAGGTGAGCCACCGCGGCGAGTTCGCGGGCCTTCCAGTCGCGGGCGGGGTTCGCCAACACCGCAGCCAGCACTCGAGCCACCGCGGGAACGGTCTCGGACGGAGGCGTGGACAGAATCTGACGACTGGCCAACAGCTTGCCGAGCATGTTCGTCAGAATCAAATGGACGTCCCATTCGTACCCGGCGGGCTGGCTCCTCACTAATGTCAACAATCGGCGCAAGCTGCGCCGCAGCATGGGCATATCTTTAGGATCGCTGAAGCGAAAGTCCGGCTGGCCGCGTAGTAATTCGAGCCACGCCTCGACGCCGGGTCCGCTGAACCGCACCCCTTCGGTATGCAGCAGGCTCCCCATCTGGGGCAGATAGGATCGCGGCTGCCGCAAATCGACCAGCCAGCAACAGTCACCGCGTTCCAACGGATAGTCCGCCCCCTCGACTTCCATTCGCCCCAGTCCATCAACCACCCAAAACAGGAAGACCCCCGGTTTGTCGTAACCCGCATGTCGTTCCGGTTCGTCTCGCGTGACCGAACCCAGCGACAGCGCGTGCCACAAGAGCCGTCGCGCCGGAGCGGACGGTTCGACAAAACACATTCTCGGTTGCGAGATCTTCATGACAGGCGGAGTTCACTGGGTTGGTTCGAATTGCTCGACCATATCGTATTCGTAACACGTGACGACGACAGATTTCTTTCTCCCCTCGCCTCGGTCCCCCGGGGAGAGCGGCTGTGTTCATAGTCAAGTGAATTTCTAAGAGATTAGGCGTTGGCGAATCGAGATT
>CAMAVF010000460.1 GCA_945861445.1 Planctomicrobium piriforme
TCTCGGACATGCTGTTTGCTCCAGTTTGAAGTTCTTGATCTAACCTCAAAGGAGAACAGCATGTCCGTTCTTTTACTACCCTTAGCACTCACTTCCCGGAAGAACCCATATTTCTTAGAGACGCTAACAATACCGTGACGTCAAATTCAGGAAGATGTTAGCCACAGATTTACACGGATTGAACACGGATAAAGGCAGAGGGGAGTCATCGATTCCGGGTCATTGAAACGGTATTGGTCATCGCCACGATTCTCTTAGAAGACCTCGCAAACGATGATCCAATCCGTGTTCATCCGTGGCTAAAACTCTTCTGAATCCACTCCAGACAGCAAACTCGATCGCTTTGAGTCTGAATTGTTCATCGAGGTCCGCAAATGCCCGGAACTGGTTTTGTTACGGTCTTTTAGCATTCTCATTCAGGATGCTTTTTCTTCAATGCTGACGGGCAGGAGTGCCCGTCCTACGGGGGTCATTAAACATGGAGCTATTGTGCGTTCTTGAGGCTGAGACGTTGATTCACTGTGACACTCAGGCGTTCCATGCGGCCTTTGCCATGCGGCCAGATAATCTCCAAGTCCACTCGTTCGATTGGACCCAGTCCGAAATGGGCGATGGCTGGCTGAGACGATGCGTATCCAAATCCGGTGGCGATTTCTCGGCTGCCTAACAATGCGGCTCGATTGCGAAGTTGGCCGGCGGGGTACACGTTTAATTTGGTGCCAATCCCCATTGCGTTGACTCCCCCAGGTCCCTGTACCTGAACTTGCAGCCAATTTCCGCCGCGAGTCTCGTTGTGCAACAGCAGCGACCGTCTCTCGGGCCACCAACTGGGCAGAAACATATCCAGTCGGCCGTCGTTATCAAAGTCTCCCGTCGGCCCGGGCGCGGTGTAGATCACCTTCTGATCGGCCAGCATCTTCTCGAAGAACTTACCCGTCTGTTTGACTTGCCGATCAGCGTCCTGAGGGTAGTCATTGACGCCCAGTGCGTCCGCCTTGAATCGCGGCAGGCCATCGGTCAGGCCCAGGTTCTTAAAGATGATCGGATGTGGTCGTCCGTCGGCGAACTTCACCAGGCTGACCGAGATATCAGGCCAGCCATCGTTGTCGAAATCCTGCACTTCGACGTGCGGTGCCTTTAAGGGCAACGGCACCAGTCCGGCAGACTCTGTGATGTCCGTGTAGACCGGATTGTTATCAAGCAACCCGCGATTCAAATAGAGACGGCAGGGGACCGGCTTGAGCCAGGGGGAATCGAAATGCTGACCGAGTACAATGTCGAGCCAGCCGTCGCGATTGACGTCGCCGAAGCAGACGCCGCAGATCATGTTGTCGCCGCCAGAAGCGGGCCAGTGGAACACTTCACGCGACCCGGGGGACTCGTGGAACTTCCCCTGGCCGTCATTGATCAACAGCCGGTTGCCACCGTTTTGAGCGGCCACGAAGAAGTCGGGCCAGCCATCGTTGTTGACATCAGCCGCGGCCACCCCGAGACCCGGCACATCGACCGGCAGGCCCACCGCGCGGGAGGCGTCTTCGAACTTCAGGTCGCCCAGATTGCGGAACAAACGCGTGCTCTTCGTCTTAGATCCATTGTAACCGGGCAGCGGGTCCTCACCGACCAGCAGATCGAGCAGTCCGTCGCCGTCAAAATCCAGCACCGTGGCACTGCGGCCCCCGAAGTCTGGCGGACACGCCCCGCTCTGGGCCGAGATATTCGTGAACTGGCCTGTGCCATCGTTCTGAAACAACGAGCAACCGGGAATGTCATTCTTCGGCTGCGGCATGCTCGAGATGTAGAGATCCAGATCACCGTCGTTGTCCAAGTCAGCGAACAGGGTCCCGGTGGCTCGCGACGCAATCCGCAGCGGCGGCTGTTCGTCCAGGCGAAACGTCGGGCCTGAGTTGCGGAAGAACAAATTGTCGGGCCGGCCCGCCTTGCGAAAGGTGCCGATATACAAATCGATCAGGCCATCCCCATCGACATCGCCCCACCCGGCCGCATGTCCCAGAATGCCCTGTGCCGCGGGGAACAAACCGCGTTCGGCCCCGACATCGCGGAACACGAACGGAGGCAGTGTGACCTTGTCATCCGCCGCCAGGATCACGGTGGAGCTCAGCACAAATCCCAACCACAGAGCGGTGGTGCGTCTCATTAACTTCGTCTCCAAAATCAATTCGGGATCGACTCGTCCCGCCAGTCATTCGCGTCAGGCGACATGATAACATGATTCCAGAGGTTTGGCTCAACGTCGAACACGTTCCAAGAGAGCCGAACGCACCATCAAGTGGCCTTAGAGAAATGCTAACAAGACCGTGGTTTCAATTTCAGGAAGAGTTTTAGCCACGGATTAACCCAGCGCGGGCGTGGCCCGCGTCCAAGGAGGAAGAAGAGTTTTTAGCCACGGATGGACACGGATTGAACACGGATTAGGAAGGATTGATTTTCACCCCGGTAGGGGTGACAGCTATTAGCCCCGGGTTGATCGTCAGCGACACCCGGGGTTTCAGTTTCACCCAGACCTCGACCCTGGAGGGGTCGCAGCAAAATGCGGCTGCGACCCCTCCAGGGTCGACTCGATCGTCAATTGCCTACCTGGGGTTTTCGCTGCGCTACAACCCCAGGCTAATGGCTGCCACTCCTCCGGAGTGAAATCATCACGACATGACTGATAGGCAGTTACGCGACTTGCCACAACAAATCTTTGCGCCAAGCAAAGATGTCACGGGTTTGTGGCACGGACAGAGACGGCAGTAATCCGCAACTGTCTGTCCATCGAAAATGTCACCGTTCGACTTCACACACGATGATCCAATCCGTGTTTCATCTGTGTCAATCCGTGGCTAAAACTCCTCTGAATCAACTCCAGGCAGCAAAACCGGGAGCAGAATCTTTATCAACGCGATTAGGGATGACCCCAACGGCTCAGGGGCGTGTATTACGGTTCTGCATCTGGCTGGACATCCGGATTGCGGAGATGCTTCCAATAGGAACCGGGGCTCGTGAGGATGCCTCGCGTAATCTGATAATGCGCGGTTTCGGTCAACGACACTGTCGTCAATTTCTCGTCGTCAAAGGAGATGATCCTCGCGTCGGGATAGGTCAGCAGAATGGCCGAATGCGTGGCAATGAGGAACTGCGTATTGCCGAGACGCGCCATATCGTACATCGTTGCGAGCAGCGTGAGCTGACGCTGGGGTGATAAGGCGGACTCGGGCTCGTCGAGAATAAACAAACCCTCGGAGAATCGATTCTGCATTACGGCAAGAAAGGCTTCGCCGTGGGATAGAGCATGCAACGATCTCCCGCCGTAGCGTTGATAAGGATCATGACGGAAGTAAGGATCATCCTTTCGTTGATCCAGCAGCGATGCAAAATGTGCCTGCAAGTCGGCCCGGAAAAAATAGCCATCTTTGGGCCGCTTGCTAAAAGCCAGTCTTAGACCATTTGCCAGCAGGCTGTCTTCGTTCAATCCGTGGGATGACCCGAGATCATTGGTTCCACCACCAGATATGGGAAATCCTGAGAGGACCGCGATCGCCTCCAGGAGGGTCGATTTTCCAGAGCCGTTTTCGCCGACAAAGAACGTGACCGGGCAGTTGAATTCGAGGTGCAAATCAGGAACAAATCGCAAGTTTCCCGGAAAGCACGAGCGGTCCAGGGGCGAATTGGGGTTCAGTGTGACAGAGGAAATGAATGGAGCTGACATGGATCTCGCAACCAAGTCGACGGGAATCACGAATGGGACACATTCTACCATTCACCTGTCGGGTATCGAGAGTCCAGACTGCTGTCCGCGCGCCAGGCGTTCGGATTGCGGAGAGAACTCGCTACGGTCCAAGATTGGGAATCATCCACAGGTGACGCAGATTTCGCAGATGGATCGTTTCATCCTGTATTCTTCAATGCCGATGCCACCCCGTTAATGCTTTCCAGCACTGCGGTCTGCAGCTCTTCATCGGAGTCTGCTCCCGCACGCAGTCGTCGCAACAGGACCAGTTGAATCAAACTCAATGGATCGACATACGGGTTGCGCGACTGGATTGATTTCTGGAGGATCGGCATTCGGTCCAACAGGGCTGATTGCCCCGTGATCTGGCAGATGACGTCGACCGAGCGTTGATACTTGAGTTCGATCTGGCCAAAGATGCGGGCGGCGAGAGCCTGGTCTTCCAGCAGATCGGCGTACAGTCGGGCAATCGTTAGATCGGCTTTCGCCAGGATCATCTGCACGTTGTCGATCAGCGTGCGCCAGAAGGGCCATTTCTCGTACATGTCTTTGAGCGTTGCCAGGCGTTCGGGGCGACTTTGTAACTCTTCGAAGACGGCACTGCCCAGGCCGTACCAGCCGGGCAACGTGTGCCGCGACTGCATCCAACTGAAGACCCACGGAATGGCTCGCAGCTCGTCGATGCTGGAGGACGTCCCGCGGCGGCTGGGGCGCGAACCGATCTTAAGGCGGGCGATTTCCTTGATCGGCGTGGCCTGTTCGAAGTACGTCAGAAACTCGGGGTTTTCATAGACGAGAGCCCGGTAGTGGCGATACGAAGATTGGGCCAGCCGATCGAGCAGGGCGGTCCAGGCGGGATCGACTTTGACCCCTTCGTCCGGAACGCTGGTCAATAAGACGGCGTTGACCACCTGATCCAGGTGCCGGCTGGTGATGGCACGATTCCCATAGCGGTCCGCGATGACTTCGCCCTGTTCCGTAATCCGTAACCGGCCGTTGACGGTGCCGCGGGGTTGAGCCAGAATCGCGCGATTGGACGGTCCACCGCCCCGACCGACGGCTCCGCCCCGACCGTGGAACATCTGCATCGTAATGCCTTCGCGACGCCCGAGTTCAACGAGCTGTTCCTGGGTCCGGTAGAGGGCCCAGGTCGACTGCAGGAAGCCACTTTCTTTATTGCTGTCCGAGTAACCAATCATCACTTCCTGAATATTGCCGCGAAGTTCCAGATGCTGCCGATAGACGGGCAGGGCGAACAACCGCTGCATAATCGACTGCCCGCTGCGCAATGGTTCGAG
>CAMAVF010000461.1 GCA_945861445.1 Planctomicrobium piriforme
CGCTCCGTGAACTCCAAAATCCGTTGTCGCATGCGGTCTTCCATGACCTAGCCTCCACACCTTACCCCAATTCCAGAAATATCGACCATTTCCCCCGCCGATGAAGGGTACACTTTTTATGCCAATTGCAATATGGGGAATGCACCCCAGTAGGCCATCGTGCGTTCTCGGTCTTGATAGTTCGTGTTTTGCGAACTATAATTATGGAATCCGCTGGTCAAAGGAAGTTGAAGTCAATGAGGGTGATCTCGAAAGCTCGTTTGCAACAGTTTTGGGAATCGCCCGGTCATTTGAATGCAGGCGGACCGCTGCGGGCTTGGTATACACAGGCCAGATCCGAAGGGAACTGAGTGATGACCACGAAAAGGAAATTCAGCCTGAAGGGGAGCGAGAAGGATTCCTACCTGGAACTCGTTATCGAATTTCCCCTGGCATCGATTCGGTCGATGGATCATTTCCTGGCGGCCCAGGCGATCATGGATCGGATGGTGACTCAGGGGAAAATGGACGATGGCGAAGCGTTGTATCTGGATGCGCTCAGCGATCTCGTGGCCACCTATGAGGACGACCACTATCCGATCGCTCCGGCGTCGGACGCGGAAATGCTGCAGCATTTGTTGGAAACCAAAGGGCTCAGCCAAGCCGATCTGCATCGCCAAACCGGGATGCCGAAATCCACCATTTCAGAGGTGCTGTCGGGCAAGAAGCGATTTAGCCGACAGATGATCCGGAAGTTAGCCGACTTCTTCAAAATTGATGTGGGTATATTGACGGCGAATTTGTGACATCGCTGCAGCCAACAGCAAAAAACAAAGTTATCAGGAACGAACGCTCATTGATCCGACTCCCCTGGACGGTTTCTGCTGACGATCTTTTGCAGACATGGCAGCGCATGACAAAACCGCACGTTCCCGGTGAGGAATCGTGCGGTTTTTATTTTTGTCAGGCTGTTCAGGCAACTACGCCAGGCTGACTTCCTTCTTCAGGCAGCGGCCGATTTGGCGGATGGCTTGCCGCAGGCGGTGTTCGTTTTCGACGATTGCCAGCCGTAGATAACCTTCGCCCTCTTCGCCGAAGCCGCGGCCGGGGCTGACGGCGACGCCCCCTTCATCGAGCAACTTCATGGAGAAGTCGATCGAGCCCATTTCGCTCCACGGTTCGGGGATTTTGGCCCAGACGAACATGCCGGCTTTGGGCTTTTGAACGTCCCAGCCCAATCGCTGCAGTCCGTCGCAGAGGACGTTGCGGCGGCCTTCGTATTCTTTGGCGATTTGCTCGACGGCCGATTCGCAATGCCGCATCGCCACGATTGCCGCGATCTGCGAGGCTTGAAAAATGCCGTAGTCGTAGTAGCCCTTGATGGTGGCCAGGGCCCGGACCATCTCGGAATTGCCGCAGCAGAAGCCGATGCGCCAGCCGGCCATGCTGAAGCCCTTGCTCATCGTCGTCATTTCGACGCCGATATCCTTGGCACCCGGAGTCGCCAGGAAGCTGGGGGCCATGTAGCCGTCGAAACAGATATCCGCGTAAGCGAAGTCGCTGATCACCAGCAGGTTGTGCTCTTTGGCGATCTTGACCAGATCGACGTAGAAGCTTTGCTCAATCGTCGTCCCGCTGGGATTGTGCGGGAAGTTGACGATCACCAGTTTCGGCTTGGGGAACAGGTGCTGGCAGGTGTAGGAGACGTTGCTCAGGAATTGGTCTGGCTTGGTGACGTCGAACGCCAGCACATTGCCCGAAGCCAGCATCACCGAGTAGGCGTGGATCGGAAAGGTCGGGGCCGGGACCAGGGCGGTGTCGCCGGGGCCCATCAGTGCCAGGCACAGGTGGGAAAAGCCCTCTTTGGAACCCAGGCAGGCGATGACTTCATCGTCCGGGTTCAAATTGACCCCGTAGCGTTTGAAGTACCGGGCGGCCACTTCGCGACGCAGGTTCGAGATGCCGTTGGCCACCGAATACCGGTGATTCCGGGAATCTTCGACCGCTTCCTTCAGCTTCTCGGTGATCATCGGGTGGGGGGCATCGGTCGGATTGCCCATTCCCAAGTCGATCACGTCGATACCGGCGACGCGTTTCTGGTATTTCAGCTTATTGATTTTCCCAAACAAATACGGCGGCAACCGCTTCAGGCGGTCAGCCACCGGGATGGTAAAGGGATTGTCGGTTTGAGGACGTTCGGATTCGTTACGCATCGGTCATCGGGCCTGGGTGACGCATGAAGATGTCTGGAAAACAATCTCTGATCCGCCGTGGCGAACAACTCAGCTTTCCCTAACAGCCTGTTGAAAAAGGTGTCTGGAACTCTCCGAACGTCGAAAAAACGCTCGATTCCGTCTGGTTGACAAAGTTCCAGACACCTTTTTCAACAGGCCGCTAACCATTGGTTCGGCCACCGACCAGAGTCAACTCTTTCTGATTTTATCATTTGGGCCGATTTTGAATAGGTGAGACCAGTCAGACGGCGAAGAATGGGGACCACAGCGAAGCTTGGCGAGGGGACTTTGTCCTGACGTACAGTCGAAATCAACCCTTGAGAGAACTATCGATGCGGGCTCGAGCGTGTTAGTTTGACACTTTGCGATGGAGTCGGGTTCGGGACCAGAGAAGCGGCGGACCAGTAATCCGTGGGACGGGTCTCCTGGCGACCGTGATGTGAATAACAGGATGACGAAGAGAACAAACCACGAATAACGCGAATAATACGAATCAATCAATCTCATTCATGCGTGTTATTCGCGTCATTCGTGGTTTCAAAAGGTCTTCCAGGAACGACACGGCCAGAGACCGTTCTCGTTCAAGAGATCCACAGATTTCGCAGATGACGCAGATTGGATTTTCATCTGCGTCATCTGCGAAATCTGTGGATACCACTGACTGAAACCAATCGCCCACGGCCACGTGGGCACTCGGAAGGCATGTCATGCGGCGGTTGATCATTGGTTGTGGCTATCTGGGTCAAAGAGTTGCAGCGCGCTGGCTGGCGGCGGGAGATTCCGTGTCGGCCCTGACTCGCTCGTCGGAACATGCGGCTGCGCTGCGTTCGCAGGGGATTTCGCCCATCCTGGGTGATGTCATGCGGCCGGAAACTTTGACGGAGTTGCCGGAAGCCGACACGGTCTTGTGGGCGGTCGGTTGGGATCGGTCGAGCGGGATGGCGCAGCGCGATGTCTATGTCACCGGATTGCAAAATCTGCTGCAGCAGGTGTCGAGGCGCAGCGAGCGATTGATCTACATCTCGAGCACCAGCGTTTACGGCCAGTCGAACGGTGAATGGATCAACGAAGCGTCCCTCTGCGAGCCCACTCAGCCGAACGGTCAGACGTGCCGGGAGGCTGAGCAGTCCCTTTATTCCTGGCGTCCGGGAGGGGGGGAATCGCCGATTGCGACGGTGCTTCGCCTATCGGGCATTTACGGCCCCGGCCGCTTGTTGTCGCGAGTGGCATCATTACAAGCCGGAGAGCCGCTTCCCGGGAATCCCGAGGCGTGGTTGAACCTGATTCATGTGGATGATGCCGCGGAAGCGGTGCTGATCAGTGCGGATCGAGCGGTGCCATCGCCCTTGTACCTCATCAGCGACAATGAACCGGTCACCCGGCGCGCGTACTACTCCGCCCTGGCCGAGCTCGTGGGCGCGCCACCGCCACGGTTTGCCGAAGAGCATCCGTCACAGCCGATTTCGATGGGAGTGACGCGGACGCTGGCCTGGAATAAGCGTTGCAGCAATACGTATGCCCGCAACCTCTTGAAATGGACGCCGCGGTATCCGACCTATCGCGAAGGTCTCAAACAGGCGGTTCAGGCGGATTGAGGGGTCAGGCGTGCGATTTTCGAAATTGGCCACTGGCTGCACAGCAACCTTGACCACCCGAGATAAACAGACCGATCAACAGAGAATCAGGCCGCTTTATGGGTGGCCCAGTGTTGCTTCGCAACCTGGGTCTACGGGAGGCCTGAATACGACAGGCCTCGATCTTTGGATTGTTTGACATCCAATCCAGCTATCGCACAGGCCAAAGGTCTTTGGCCATGATACAGCGGGACGATGCGAACAGTTGCCAGATTGCCAGAATGCCTCCTGTAGTCCGCTGGTTGCACAGCAACCTGATGGCCACCCAAGGTGAGTGTGTTTGCCCATCGACCCGGGCCACCCCCCGCTCATTGACGCGCCAATCCGAAGTGGGCAGCCATCCCGGGCCACCCCGCGCGATTGAGCGTGGAGAGCAACCTCAGACCACTGAGGAAGACCACGGAAGGAGAACAACGAGACCTGACCCCTTTCCCTGCCTTCCCACGGCGATGACGACGAGGAGTTCGATCAACGTGAAACCGCGGCGGCGGGTGGACATACTTGGCGCTCCGACTGATCAGAAAACGAAGGGGATCAAAACCCGCCGATCGGCTCGCCATCACGGCGATTGAGCAGTTTCTGGTAGGTTGCCATGTACGGACCGCTCAGTTCGACGGGGTTGTGGTCGATGTTCTCGCTGAGGAATCGAACCGAGCCGTCCGCAAACAGAAAATGGCAGCCGCCGGAATGCCGGCTGCTAAAGTTTTCACCGGCGGAAGTCTCCTCGTTGATTGGATTGTTCCCATCGCCAAAGACATCGCCCGTGTTGTGACTTGGCGCACCGGCCCAAAAGGCCTGGTCCTGGTGGAAGGCAGGGGGATTGTCAGTGATTCGCCGTTCGCCAACTGCGATGGTGTTGTTCGTGCCGTCGGTGATGTCTCGGAGCCGAATGGAGCTGCCGAACCAAAAGAGTCCGGTCCAGGGATCGGGATTCACGGGGCCCCAGATGTTCCCGCTGGCAGCATCATTCGCCGGGTAATTTGAAGTCGCCATCTTGGTGATGGTCGTGAGCAAAGGCAGAATATACTTCGCGCGGCAAGGAATGAGGTCTTGGCGAGGCGTTGGTTTTTTGGGATGATGGGTGTTGGTGTCTGATGGGGAATGGGCAGGATGAGTGAGGGGTCAAGGATGACTCGACTGACGTTTTCTGAGGAAGATCGGCTGCGGTT
>CAMAVF010000462.1 GCA_945861445.1 Planctomicrobium piriforme
GGACCGTCCTGAGTGATCCACATCGGCAACTGCACCGAGGCCGGCAGTCCGTTCCGGGTGCCTCGCAACTGGTTCAGGACCGCTCCGATGGCGGGATAGTCGCGGCGATCCATGAACGGTTCGCCCTCGCGGGGCACATTCGGCCAGCCGGTCAGGTTGTAATGGACACCGGCCCCGTGGAACAGCGCGTTGCCGCCATGAAAGACCGAACGCACAATTGCCAATTTGTCGGCCTGCCGAGCCAGATCGGGCAGCAGGCCGCAGATCTCAATGCCTGGTACGTTCGTGGCAATCGCCGGGAACAAGCTGCGGGCGCTGCCGGGCGCCTCGGGCTTCATGTCGAACGTTTCCTGCTGCGGAGCGCCCCCGAGCATGTAAAGCAGAATGCAGGCCTTGGCCGAACCACCCGCCGCACCGCTGCGAGGTGCCACTGTGGCCTGGGCTTCGGACCGGGCCGCGATCAATTGCGGCAACGACAATCCCAGAACGGACAAACCACCGGTGTGCAGCAAAGTGCGCCGTGAAATAGGGGTGGTGGCCTGAAGCATGTCCGATTCGCAAATTGGGATTAACTTCGGAGACAGATAGGGCATCCCACGATTGTAACCGCAAAATGTGGCGGTTGGCATCCTTTTGTTTGGAAGATGCCGTCCACCAGAGTCATCGTGTCCCCCGTTTCTCAATCCTTCCGAAATCCAACGGAATACTGTAACCGCAGGAATCTTTCACCCGGTTCACCAGATGTCTTTATTAGACGCTGTTTTCAAATGGCATAAATCATGAAAACAGGCTACGACTCCGGGTATTGACCAGCCAAAGTCACTACCGGCGGAGCCGTAGCCGTGTCAGGGACGAATTATTTCAGCGATCTTTCCGATGAGCGATGGGAGATATTGAGAAAGTTGTTGCCGCCGCGAGCCCCGTGCGGACGCCTGCCGTTGGACCGGCGCGCCGTGCTGAATGCGATCCTGTATGTCTTGTGGACTGGTTGCCAATGGCGTGCTTTGCCGCGCGACTTTCCGAAATGGCAGAGCGTGAACACAGTTTACCGACGTTGGAAGCTGGCCGGGGTCTGGAGCGTGATCCACGATAAGTTGCGGGAACGAGTGCGGAAGGCCGTGGGCAAAAAGCCCACCCCGACCGCCGCGATCATCGACAGCCAGACCGTCAAAACATCGGCCTTGGGCGGGGACGAACGAGGCTATGATGCGGGGAAAAAGATCAACGGCCGCAAACGTCACATCGCCGTGGACACGTTGGGACTGCTGTTGGGTGTGGTGGTTCATGCGGCGTCGATCCAAGATCAGGACGGAGCCAAGCTGTTGTTGAACGGCTTGAGGAACGGATACCGCAGATTAAAAGTCATGTTTGCGGATTCGGCATATGGTCGGAGTGGTTTACCAGAATGGGTTCGCCAGTCGTGTGGCTGGATCTTGCAGACGGTTCTTCGCCCTGTCGGCATCAAAGGGTTGGTCATTCTGCCAAAGCGTTGGATTGTAGAACGAACTTTCGACTGGATCACAGCATGGCGACGCTTCACCCGAGACTACGAACGGCGAAGTGACACTACGGAAACACTCATTCGCATCCGTATGATTCATCTGATGTCCCGGCGGCTTGCCGCAAAGAAAATAGCGATTTGAAAACAGTGTCTCAGCGGCAGAGCAGGTGTTTGTTAAGCACCAGCGCGTGGGTTCAAGTCCCACCCGTCCCTCTTTCACTGCGGGGTAGTTTCTGCTGGTAGAAATTCGTGGCTTTGAACCACGAGTGCGCAGGTTCGATTCCTGCCCCCGCAATTTGCGAACTTGTTGACGAGCGTCGTGTCATTCGAGGCACATTCATTGCGGGATAGTCGCTGCTGGTAGCGATGCTGGGCTCTGAACCCGGAGGCGTTGGTTCGATTCCAACTCCCGCAACTTGGTTATGGAAGTCATCCGGCCGGATGAGGAACCTGTCGTGAAAACAGGCGGCGGGATATCCCGCTTGTGGGTTCGAGTCCCACGGCTTCCGCTTGGGGATAATGAATAATTCGGGCTCATGGTCCAACAGGAAGACATCGGTCCTGCAAACCGAGGATTCGGGTGCGATTCCCGATGAGTCCATTTTCAGATTGATCCCGTGGTCCAGTGGCGACGACGTCTGGCCTACACCCAGGTAACGATGGTTCGAGTCCATCCGGGATTACTGCAACGACATCGCCCAGGTACGCCAATTGGCTGAGCGGCTCGGCTTAAACCCGGGCGTCTGCGGGTTCGACTCCCGCCTTGGGCATCGGAAGTAACAACATGGCTCGGTAGGCAATCGGCAGACCACCTTGGTTTAGTCCCAGGGATGCTGTGGGTTCGACTCCCACCTGAGCTATTGAAAGCTATTAGTAACGCGTCGGCTGGGCATTGGCGTGCCCAAGTGGCTGTAACCCACCCGCCTTCGGGCATTGGCGGTTCAACTCCGTCCCGACGCACTGATTGAGAACGGCCCGTTCTTCTAGTGGTTCAGGATGCTGGCCCCTCAAGCCGGCAGCGCGGGTTCGAGTCCCGCACGGGTCAATGACGCGGCCAAGTGGTGCAATTGGTAGACACGCGATGTTCAGAACGTCGTGCCCTTACGGGCTTGGGAGTTCGACTCTCCCCTTGGTCACTGCAGGCGGGGCAGGAGCCCGACTGGCTTTCATAAGGCCGGAATGCCCGGATCGTTACCGGGGCCTGCAACTGCGAACGATTGACGCCGGTGGGCCAGCGCCCAGCGAGGTTTCATAAGCCTCGACGGCCAGGTGCGACACCTGGACCGGCAATTTGTCTTGCTGAGGAACGATGAAGTCATTCGGCCGAGTACGCAAATTGGCGAAGCGGCCAGGTCGAGAGCCTGGTGATTTTGTGGGTTCGACTCCCACTTCGGTCATTCCGATCCCGTGGTCCAACGGCACGACACCAGCCCGACATGCTGGCGACGATGGTTCAACTCCATCCGGGATCAATCGACAACGACGGTCTGTAGGTGTTCCGGGAGCACACCGCTTTGGTAAGGCGGAAGACCGGGTTCAATTCCCGGACGGACCTCTTGAATAAGGGCTGCTAGTCCAACGGGACGACATCTGGATCGCAACCAGAAGATCGGGGTTCAACTCCCCGGCGGTCCACTGACAACGACGAAACGGGCTCATGGTCACAGGACTTTCAGCCGAACACATCACATACCTTCTTTTTCAAGCAGGCAAATCTCTCCACGGGAAGAACCTACGAAAAAGTAGCTGGCTGGCAATCGCTGAATTTGTGAGATTTCACGGGCCGCTGCAACAAGTGGTCTGGGCGCGGCTTCGGACCGCCACTACTCGGGAAGACATACTCAAGGCATTGCGCCTGGTGCGAAAACAACTCCGAAACAAATCAGTTGCCAGTTCGGCAAGCAGCAAGGAGAAACGCGGTCATACGGTTCAGGCAGAACAGAGCATGGAGCAACGGAGCGAGCAAGTTGGGAGCTGGTGTGATCGATCCAACTCGTACTGCGCAGTTTGCGGTTGCTTTGATTGTCAGAGAACGGGGGAGGGGGAGGGGGACGACGACGATTTGTGGTGGTTTTCGACGGACACGTTTTTGACGCAGACGCTCCTACCCCGGCCTCCTTTGTTTAGCGCCGCATCGGCGATTCAGGACATTGTGTCGCAATGCTCCGAGACTCAAATACAAACCCTTGATCGCACTAATCCGAGTGCTGTCCCGATTGAAGAGCGTCTGGCCGAATATATTGGTCACTTCGGCAACATCAGTTGCGATATTTGCTCTTTGCTCGAAGGTCACATTTGCAATGCTCGCTTCATTTCGGATGGGTTTCATGTCTCAGAGGATAACTCTCTAGGAACGAACGCCGCGAAACTTGCGATGCTGTTTTCACCGTTCTGGATTCGTCCCCCTAATTCGTGGAATCGACTCGGTGCAACATCATTGCTCGATCATCTGTTCGCATTTTATGACGTGCCGCGATTCCTCTACGATGCATGGCTGCATTACGACAAGACTTTACGCACGCAAGATAACCTAAAATGGCTAATCTGGTTCATTCTGCTCGGACAAGGTGGAAGCCTGAAGCGCGCTTCGGTGCGATTTGGCTGGAAAATTACAAACGGACTGCAGCAGCGTTTGACTCAGGCGCCACCCGATACATCCCCTGTCGTAGCTTGTATATTTGCCGAGGTGACACGGTTAGGCGGCAGTGAGGTCGACTTTCGACGTATCATCCGCAACCCTGCATTCGTTGTTGACCCCACTGCGACCTACACCGAGAGTTATGTGGATGAGTCGTATTCAAACTTTTGGGAGGATACTGTGCGATGGCTCGGCAGACATCGCGATGCGTTTTCCGACGAGCAGTCTGATCTAATCCTTGCATGGGCGATGCACGAATACACCGAGCGGCGAAATGCAGCACGACTGAATTCGTTTTCCTGGAAGCGGCGAGGCCTTCGATCAGTGCTTGAACAAAGTATTGAATAAGACCGACTGAGGAAACGGCCATGGTCTAACTTGAAGTGGCAAGGCCATGGTTGGGATTGGACTCTAGCCGATGACATTCTCGGTACGTTGCGGCAGTGGTCGTTCATCGAATTGACGTCGGGCGAGCAGTTGTTTGAAGAAGGAACAATGCTTCATCATTGCGTCGCAGGTTATGCTGGTCAATGTGCTTCGGGAAATGCAGTCATCGTGTCGGTGCGGCTAAATGGGACGCGATGCATCACAGTCCAGGTCGACCCGAAGACAAGACAGATTGCCCAGGCAAGGGGAGTATGATGGTCCCAGAAAGCTGGACAGTGAAATATGCTCTGTTTTGGGCACCGAGCTTCTGGAAGGACGTGGATGGGAAAGGCGAGAAAGTATCACAGTTCAGCGTTCAAGGCGAAGATTGCATTAGCCTCATTAAAGGAGAGCGAG
>CAMAVF010000463.1 GCA_945861445.1 Planctomicrobium piriforme
CGTCGGGGGGGAATGGTTCGAGATATTCAAGCTCCGGACGTAACTGCATAATATTAAAGTCTCAACGACAAAATCTCAGATTCCAAACCGCTCAGGATAATGGAGAATGGCTGGGATGAGAATGAAGCGGAGCTGAGATTTGTGCGGAGGGTTTCCACCTTTTGGCGAACGTGGTGACGTCTCATAAACTCTAACAAAACCTCTGCGTCAGTTCAGAACCGCGTGAAAGATCGCGGTCCTGAACTTCCCACAACCGGTTTTGTGAGGGCTAATTAATGACATTCGCAAGCCGTGACAATGGGTGTCCCGGTGTTCTTGATAACGAGGTGATGTTCGAAATGCAGCATTCTGACTCGATGTCCGTCTCCGCGGTGTTTTGTCCTCCTGCTACTTCGCAGCGGGTCAATCGCCTGCGGAAGACCTGTGGTCTGCTGGTCGCGTGGAGTTGCGTCGGCTGGTTGTTATTGAGTGGTACGGCGATGGCGGCCCCGCTCGATCAACTGCCGCTGGATCGCTGGGCGAAGTTGCGTGAAGCAGAACGCTATCAGTTGCAGGTTGCCGAAAAATACTACCGGGAACAAAACTGGAAGGTGGCGCTGGCCGAGTACGAAAAATTCCTTTCGCTGCATGAGAAGAGCGAAGGGGCTCCGTATGCTCAAATGAAGTGGAGTCAGTGCCAGGTCCAGTTGCGCAAGTTGAATACCGCCATCAAGGATGGATTTCAGTCGGTGGTCGACTATTGGCCCGATTCGCCCGAAGCCACGGCCTGTGCGTATTTCATCGCCCGGACCTATAAAGACATGGGCGAAGTCAAGAAGGCGAAGCAGGCTTACCTGGCCGTGGTTGCCAAGTACAAATTGCAATTGGCCGCAGTTTATGCCCGCACCGATTTGCTGGATCTGGCCCGCCTGGAAGGGGATCAAGTCCGACGGATGGCGCTGTGGCGTGAGTTGACCTATGACATCAAGCGCGATGCCGAAACGAATGCCGTGTGTGCCGATGCCTCACGTCAACTCGCCGTCCATTATTTCTATGCCGGCTCGTTCGCCGAAGGGCAAAAGGCTCTCGCCACGACCTATAACGAACAACAACTACCGTACCACGCCATGTATTACTCTCGCGGCCCAATCGCCGAGTTGGTTGCCAAGCCCGAGACCAAGCCGATCGGCGACAAGGTCGCGGATGCGGGAGTGGCTTTTCTGAAGGGATTGGCTCCGAAGGATATCACGGCTCCTGCCGACAAGGCGAAGGCTCGCGAATGCTGGTTCTATGTGGCCGATCTGGAAGCCGCGGCCGCACGACCGGAGAAGGTGCCGCCCGTCTATGACCAGATCATCAAGATGTTTGGCGTCGACGATGAAATCCTCGGACGACTCGCCGCGTTCTTCAAGTCCCAAAGCCGGCGCGAGGACGCACGCAAGACCTACGCGCAGTACAAGGACCCCATCGAGGGTCAGTCGCAGATCGCCTATAGCTTCCGCGAAGAGCAGAAATGGGACTCGGCGATTGCCATCTATCGCACCTTGGCAAGTCAGGATCAGAAGCTGCCGCATCGCTGGAAGGGCGAGATGGCGATCACCTATCGCCACGCGTCAAAGTGTGATGAAGCGGTGGCCACGTATCGCGAATTGATGCAGGAAGACACGGCAAAGGCGTCGCAGTGGGAATGGGAGATTGCTCTTACGTATCGCGACTTCGGCCGTTGGCAGGATGCGATCAAAGCCTTCCGCCAAACCGAGACTTTTCCCGAAGCCTACAAGCAGATGGCCTACTGTCATCGTCAGTTGAAAGAATTCAAGGAGGCTATCAGCCTGTATTACCAGGTGATCGGCAGCGATCCCCCCTCCGCCCCATGGGCCCTGTTGCAGGTGGGTTATACCCAGGAACAAGCGGGCGACAAAGAGAAGGCCATCCGCGCGTTCCAACAGGTTTGTTCGAAGTACTCAAAGACCGGCCAGGCCAGCGAGGCCCATGCCTACCTGCAGGACAAGTTCAAGATCAACGCGACGCTGGGCGGTGATACCGCTGAAGCTGAGAAATAACCGTGAAATTCATGTAGCCGCATTCGCCAGAATGCGGGCGGGGCGTATTACGAATACCTGCGTTCTGCGGAAAATGCGGCTACGAAACACTCCAAGCTGTCTTTAATAAGTCGGTCGCGACGTGACCGCGAATACAAGCTCGAAGCGCAAGCGAGTGCATCTTGATGGTTCATTCAAAACGAAATGCACTCGCTTGCGCTTCGAGCTTGTATTTTCAGACACGCCCTAAGGTGGTGTTTCCAATCGCTCCAGCAAGTCGCGGATGACGGCTTCGGCTTCCAGCTTTTCGTGCAACCACAGGTCTCGCGTCTTTTGCCAGCTTTCTTCGCGGGCCAAAATAGCGGCTTGTTCTTCCCGGAACTGGCTTTCGCGCACGCTGAGTTCATCGTCCCGCTTCGCGATCCATTCTGCCAGCGTCTGCTGCTCCGCGCGGAATTCATCCCGCTGTTGCAAGACCGACCGATGGAATTGCTCCAGTTCCTGACGGTGCCTCACCAGGGTCTCACGCGCCTGGCGGTAATGGTCTGACAAGGCATATTGGGAAGCCTCGATCCGCTGTCGGGCCAGATCGGGTCCCACGGCCTGGGCCAGTTGTGCACACGCCTCTTCCACGGCCAGCCGCATTTCCATCGTCTTGCGGTTGGTCTCTTCCATTTCCAGTCGCAACTGCTCTAACCGAGACTGGCGGGCGTCGAGGTTTTCGGCGTTGAGTTGCAGGATTTCGTTCTTGCGTTCGAGTTCCGCGTGCTGACGGCCGCGAACCATTTGCCAGTCGCGCTGATCGGCCTCCAGACGTTGACGTTCGCGCGTCAGATCGTCCACTTCCGCACGACGTGCCTTGCCGATCAGGACTTGCTGACGCTGCAGGGCGGCGTCCCGTTCTTCCAGTTGCAATCGGTAGCGCTGCAATTGATTTCGTCGCAATTCCAACTGGGTGTCAGTGGCCAGGAATTCCGCTTGTGTCCGCTGCCGTTCGGCATGGAAGGCTACCTGCGCCGACTCGAATTCGCGTCGCAGCTTTTGCAGATGCTCTTCCTGAAAGCGGATGCGGTTCTGCAGCAGACTCCGTTCCTGCTGAATGTCGGCCAGTTGCCCCTCTTTGACCAGCCGGAAGTGAGCCTGTTCGTTTTGCAACTGGAGGCTTTGCTGATCCAACTCCTGCTTCAATCCCTGCCGTTCCAGTTCCCATTCTTCGCGCCACCGCGTCTGAATGGTTTGCAAGTCGTGCTCCTGTTCCAGGAGAGACGCCTTGCGGGCCTGCATTTCGTGTTCGAGTTCCAGGCAGGCGGCTTCACGCTCGGCGAATGAGTCTTCGCGTTGCAGTAATTCCGCGTCACGCTCTTGCAGGACAGCTTCGCATTCGGTCGCCCACATGCGGATCGAACGGCGTTCCTGATCCAGATCAGCGAGCTGGACATTGAGCCGTTGCTCACGGCGTTCCAAGTCCGCGTATCGGAACTGAAGATGCTCGGCAATTTGCCGAGCCTGCAACAACGGATCCCCCAGCGGCAGGTCCGTTCTTAAGGGGCCAGCCGAGACAGGAGCCGCATAAGGCTCCTGGATGACATCAAACTCGGCACCGGCCGTTCCCTGCGGGGGGACGACGGTCTCCGAACCGGCCAATGGATGGGGCGGATCGACTCGCCATCCCTCGCGCTGTGCAAACGCACTAACGCCCTCGGGCGCTGGGGGATTCCCCGCACTCGACGGCGTCTGGCGAGTCGTCTGGCGAACATCGCTCATTCCGGGAGTCCTTTCCCTGGCGAGCTACACAATAGAGGAACAATGCTGAACCGGCAGTGGTCGGTCATGCTACGACCGCGAATACAAGTTCCACGCACAACCGAATGCATCTTGCTCGAAGTATTCGCCGAGATGCACTCGCTCGCACAGCGAGCCTGTATTCATTCAGGTCAGACCTACTCCAAATGCTTGTTCAACGAAGTGGCCAAGCGATCTTTCGGGGTCACACCTACGAACTTGTCGACGATTTGGCCACCCTTGAAAATCAACACGGTGGGTATCGAACTGATGTTGTAATTCGTTGCAATTCCAGGGTTATTGTCGGTATTGACCTTGCCGATTCGCACTTTGCCCGTGAATTCCGTCGCCAGCGCGTCGATCGTCGGTGCCAACATGCGGCACGGATTGCACCACGGAGCCCAAAAATCGACCAGCACCGGTTCGGAACTGCCCAACACATCACTCTCAAACGTTGCATCACTGAACTCTAATACGCCTGCACCTGCCATGATCAACCGCCTCCGGCATCCACTGGAAAGACCATCTTGTCGTCAACTGAGCGAGCTTCCGGCCAGCGACACGATCGAGGTCTTCAATAAAATAAGCACGTCATCCCGCTTGAGAATCGGTGACTGATGGTAATCTCTGAAGCTGCGGAATTATAGGAAAGTCAGAAACTCTGTCAACGTGGCAGTCTGCGGAGCGGAAGCTGCGGTTCGTGAAACGTCGTTCATGGCAGGTCTGAAACCCACCGTGCGAGCCTCGTTCCACGATCATTTCCCGCAGATTCGCTATAGCCGCCAAAGTCCGCAAATCATGAAAAGTCTTCCAAGTTTGTGATCACTCAATCAGAGATTCCACTTGGCAATTTGACTTCTGTTTGACTCGACCTAGGTTTCCAGCATGGGGCAGAGTCAGCAGCGGGGGGATTTCGGTGTCATTCCTGATGAATGAACACCGACATCCAAGCCAGATCTGCGTTGGATACCCACTTTAGAAGGTCGAGTTATGCGCACCGTGATGCCGCGACAGAGAAGCCGAAAAGGCATAATCATCGTTTACGCCGCGTTTCTAATGGTTGTCGTGTTTGGCTTCGCCGCCTTCGCGATCGACATCGGCTACGTCGCACTGAC
>CAMAVF010000464.1 GCA_945861445.1 Planctomicrobium piriforme
TGGCCGATCCTTGATGCTCACCGATCCACTGCTTGGCAAGGATTCCCGCCAAGGCTCTTGAAAAATTCAATTGCACTTCGGTTAGCGCAACGCGCGGCGATGATCCATGTTCTACAGTTTGTGGTTCATGATTGTTCATCAATTGGTTCCTTTTGGCGAAAGAGCTGAGAAATCAGAAAATGGTCACCGGGCAACGCACATGTTGAGAATCTGAAGATTGACACTCGCATCGCGTTTCTTAAAGGCGCGACGCTTGCCGAACAGTCCGAGTAACTGTGGTGAGCTTGTCGGCCATTCGGCAAATGGTCAGCCGAGCGAGGCGAACCTTCAAGCCTTTGAGCGCCGGCGGAACAAACAACCCATGGCCAGCTCAGGAATCTGAATTGGGATTCAGAGAGAGTGTTGCGCCAGTTGGCCACTCAAGGCCGGTCGGGAAAACGCTGACGAGTTTCGACAAGCCTCGTCTTTTGAGACACGAGCCACCAACTCGCGATTCTGTAAAACAGAAACATCCAATGCCTAGCAGCCCTAACACTCTATATTGCCGCATTTTTGACGAAAATTAAGCTGTGGCTGACGACAGATGATACGAGCGGGAGTTTTCTCCGCTGCATCAAATTGTTGCGCTGGAAGGAGTGTCTACAGACATACGCCGCCGCGATGGTTCTTGCCCCAATCCGAATACAGAGTTTTCGACCAGACTATCCCGCGCGCGTTTCCGTGAGTGAAACATTTCAAAAAGGTTGACGCTGATATGAGCAAGCCAACCACAGAATTGGGGTGACCGTACACGAACACCACTGGCGGCTATTTCTGACCATCTGGTTCCGGTGCGTTCATTTCAGATTGAGCCAGACGGCGGAGGGCTCGCCGCTTGGTTCGGCGGTCCGAGGCGTCCTGGCGCTCTTCCCGGCGATAGATCCGGACGTGTTCGGGATGGGACTGCTTCCAGACATCCGCCCGCATTGATACATAGTCCGTCGAACCCGCCAGCAACTGGTCCAGGGTGTCCTTCAGATAGACCCCCACGTCCAGGTCGTGGCGCACCGCGCTGCTGATCAGGGTCAGCAGGGTTGCCGCGCGGTTGCCCGCCTCCACGCTCCCTTTGAACAGCCAGTTTTTGCGGCCTGTGGCGACCTGCTTCATCAACTGTTCGACAGCATTGTTGTCGATGGGCAGCCACCCGTCGGTCGTGTACAGCAACAACGCCGGCCAATGGTTCCGCAGATAGCCCAGGGCTTCGGCGAACACACTCTTGGGCAGCACGCGCGAGCACTCGTCGCCGTCGAGGATCGTGCGCAGGCGGTTCAACAGCGGGACCGATTCGTGCTGCCGCAGCGCGAGGCGGTCTGCCACCGACAGCGATTGCCCCCGGTCTTCGATGTCGTACAGTTGGCCGATCAGCGCCAGCAGCACGCTGGCCAGTTGGGGATGGCTCGACCGGCCGTCGAACACCTTGCGCCGCGCATGGGCCCAGCACGCGGCGCGCGCGATCCGCCCGTCATGACGCACGGTGATCTGATGAAAGCCCGACCAACAATCTCCCAGCAGCGTGCCCTCGTACTGTGCCAGCACTTCATCGGGTCCGTCGCGATGCCGGCTCACCGTGAAGTCGAAGACATTCAACGGCACATCCACCCCGCGATAGGCCCACATCCGCGCCTGGACACTCGGCTGATCCTTCTCCCGCGCCGCACTGAGCACCTCGTGAATCCGCCTGGAGCGCGGGTCCAAGGGATCGATGCCGGGAATCACCTGGGGCACGATCAACGTGACGGGAGTCTCGTCGCAGCCGATCACCCGACTGGTCAGCAGCACCTGGCGGTAGTGTGCGGCCAGCGGCCGGAAGAGTTCCTCGGCTGCGGCCAGGATGTTCAGCAGGGTCGAGCGTGTCGGAACCCAGCCGCACGCGGCATACCAGTCCTGCTGGCGATAGAACGGCAGGTGATAGGCGTATTTCTGGTTGGCGATCTCGGCGGCGATGCTGGTGCCAAAGCGATTGCCCGCGACCAGTCCCGGCAGGCGCGCCGCCTGCCCGACGCCGCAGTCCGTCTTCCCCGAACACGCGTACTTGGGATACTTCGTGACCTCGACGAACAGTTCCGGCCGCTTGAGCTGCAGGGTCTCGGTGAGGTCGTAGCCGATCAGCGTGCGTGCGCCGTGCGTGGGACACGTCTGCTGGTCCGCGGGAGCCTCGACGATCTTCTCCACGCGCGGCAGATGGTCGGGGAACTTCTCGGAACGGCGTTGCGGCCGGGGCTTCGTTTTGCGGCGCGTCTGGACGGCGTCGAGCACCTGCTGGGCTTCGGCCACGGCATCGCGCAAGGCGTCCTCGGTCTGCGGATCGTCGCCAAAGTCCAGCTTCCGCTGCGTCGGGTCCTCGATGAACCGTTCGCCGCGCCGGCCATAGATCTGACGCAGCAGTTTGTCGAGCGTCAGTTGCAGCGTGTCGTTGGCCTGCTGCAGTTGTTCGCGCGAACCCTGCAGATCGGCGATCACGCGCGCCTGCTCTGCGATGAGTCGCAGGCAGCCTGCCAGATCCTGCGGCAATGAGGGTGTGTCGTCCATATGCACTATTAGTGTCATTCCAGGCACATTGGTTTCAGGAAATTCTTGAAAAATCAGCGAGTCGCGGGAAACTGCTTCCGGCGACTCGCTGCTCTGGCGAGAGGGGTGACGCGACTGCGGCCCGCCGGTGCTTCACACGCTTCCGGCCACCTGCATCCGGCGGCGCCGCCGGGCCTGATCCAGGGGCACTCCCGCGAGCAGCATGGCGAGCTGTGCCGCGTCAATGGTGACAGACGACTGCTCGCCAGTCACCCGGGGCAGTTCCAGCGTGCCCTGCTCCAATCGCAGGTACCAGATCACCAGGCCACCGGGCTGCCACCACAGGGCTTTGATCCGGTCCCGTCGCCGGTTGACGAACAGGAACAGATGCCCCTGCAGTACATCGCGCCCGAACGCGGACTCCACCAGTCCGCATAAGCCGTCGAAGCTCTTGCGGAGGTCCACCGGCCGGGCATAAAAGTAAATCGGCACGTGAGTGGGACAGGTCAGCATCAGCGGCCCCCCGTCACGGGACTCACGGGAACCGGAATCTGACTCACGACCAGCAGCGTCTGGCGGAGGACTTCCAGATCACCGGCCGGCAGGGTCAGCACGACTCCATTGCCGAGCCGCACTTCAATCGTCGACGACGAGCGCACCCTGACCGGTACAAATCCGTCCGGGGCTCCGGACAAGGGCGACGCCACCTGACCCTCCTGACCCCGCGTGGCCACAGGAGGCTGGTGGACCAGCGTGACGAGTTTTCTGCGCCACTGATAAAACGCCGCGACCGAGACCTGTTCCCGGTCACAGAATTCCGCCACGGTCAGACGCGACCGTGAAAACCGCTGCAGCCGCCGCAGCCAAAGATCTGGCTTGCTGACAAATTCGGAACGACCCATGGTGGAGGTACTCCCTTGCAAAGGTGCGTGAACTAAACACGAACCTTGCAAACTACTCCACCAGTCAAGAATGGTGTTTGTGTACGGTCACGAATTGGGGCACGTCGCGAACTCCAAGAACTTGGCGGTGTTCTGACCATTCCAATGTCAACATTGGAAGTTAGCTGGCGTAGGTTGTCCTCAAGACCTGTCTATATCGAGTGACTTCAGCCCCGCATTCCGCACGCGATCACGAATGCAGTACTTTGTGCCGTTGTGATGGCAAGGCGTGAATCGTGGCCAAGTAGGGGCACTATTCTGCTCTCCTGTCATGTCATGCGAGACAACTGAAAGAAATTAGAAAGCTGCACCTCGTTCGTTCTGCCGACAGATTCCGAACGAGACGAATTGCCCGTCGCAAGTCGGGACACTTTTAATAGCTATGTTCCCTTACATTCTATATTGCCGCATTTTTCGCAATAATTAAGCAATCCGAGAAGAATCGTGCCGGCAGACTTCGCTTTTGCATTTTTCCACACTCGAAATCGGAATGGGAGTCGGACGGTGGTCAAGATATACTACGCGTGGTCATGAATGAGACCTTTTCGATTATTTGGTTTGTGGTACTGCCGCCCTCGTGACGGCCAGGATGATCGTCGATGTTTCCACTGGCTGCAGGGATGCGATGCATGGCCTGGTTGCGGATCCAACTGACGGAAGACGAGCAGCGTGTCGTGAAGGCAGATCGAGAATCGCACCCCGATCCGGGCATACGACGCAAATTTTGGGTGCTGTGGGTGTTGCACTGCTCGCTTTGTGCGAGAAGGCCGTCGAAATTGTCGACGTGAACTGGACGCCCTGCGGAAGCGGGAGTACCAGCCCACCAGCGAACTGGCCGCCCATGCCGACGCCATTCGTCTGTCATTCGATCAGCAGCCGGCTCGGACCATTGCCGAAGCCTGTCAACGAATCGAAGAACTCACCGGCGTCCGCCGTCAACCGACGCAGGTTCGCCGGTTTCTCAAAGGCCTGGGCCTGAAGTGGCAGCGAGTCTGCGCCATCCCCGTGCCACCCAAAAACACTTGGACGAACACGCCGCCGACCAAGCTGTCTTTTGCGACGAGCAACTGAAGCCGAAACTCGATCAGGCGGCGGCTGGCCGACTACGTCCCGGCACCGGTTCATCCCATGTGGCATACGTTTTTTCTACGAACGCCTTGATCTTTGAGGTTGAATCATCCGGCACTGTGGCATCGATCAATCGATGCAATTCCTTGATCGACCAGCCCCGCTGTATGAATTCGACGGCCAGCCAATCGAGCAACTCGGGATGTGTGGGTCTTGCACCGCTGTAGCCGAAATCATTCGGTGTCGCGACGATGCCCGTGCCGAAGTGTTGCTGCCAGATGCGATTGACGAAGACTCGCGCGGTCCACGGGCTGTC
>CAMAVF010000465.1 GCA_945861445.1 Planctomicrobium piriforme
GCGGGGATCGGGAACCTCGGCCAAATAAGCCAACAGGCTCCCGGCGCGAGCCGGTAACATGAATAACCCTCCTTGAAAGCCAACTTGTCCTCCACAAACTCACTCTATTCTATCCAACGCAGTCAACCCCTACTTGGCGATAGCCCTGCGCATTTGCCAAGAGCCGCTGGTCGGATGTGACGGATGGCCTGTCAAATGTGATCATGGTCGCCGAGAAATTCGTCGACCCTTCTCGCTACCAGCCGGTGTCCCTGCCCGCCGATCCCCCACAGGGTGCGTTTCCGACCTTGTCCTTTACTGATATGGGGTACACTCATGGCTGGAACTGGTCGACGGTCCGTTGCTCGATGTACGGCCCGATTCGCGACCAGCCCTACGGAGCCATTGCATACTGGCAAATGTTCGGCTCCGCACACCAGTTCGGAATTCAGGCACTCCACGCCGATGGTTCGGTGCGCCAGGTCAACTACTCAATCGCGAATCCGCTGTTTCAACTGCTGTGCCGGAAAGACGACGGCATGACGCTGGGCTTCGATTTCTGAAGTCGATCGCCAGGCTGCTAATCGCTGTCACCCCTGCCGTATGGGATGGTTCACAGACCCATCCCACACATCTACTGCCCGCCAACGGGCGTAGCAGCGACCTCCGAGACCACGGGGGCGGGCGGCCGGAAGCGGTGAAAGTGCAACATCATCCGGTTGACACGATGGATTTCATCCGGTTGCCACGCGGGAGGCAGCTCGAAATTGGCATGTTCGTCACAGCGTAACACCAGCAGGGCTTCCGGTACACAGAGGACCGGATTGCCCAGCCGCTCCAGAGCCGCGAACAGCAGCGAATTCTGCTTGATCTTGGGCGTCATGCGGTACGGCGGGTCGAAAAAGATCACATCGTAGGGAACGAAATCCTTGTACGCCTCACCCTTGGGATGGAACGAGGTTCGAAAGACGTCGGTTCGCCAGCAGACGGTTTCCGCTTTGGCTCCCAGCATCTCGACGTTTTGCTTCAACAGCTCGTAGGCGGTTAAGTCCTGTTCAAAGAACACGACCGACTTGGCACCGCGGCTGAGGGCTTCCAGGCCCATCGTGCCAGTGCCCGAAAAGACGTCGGCCACGCGCGGGCCGGTGTCCAGCAGCGGTTGGATGCGGTCGAAGAGAGCAACTTTGGCGCGATCGGTGATGGGGCGAGTCGTCTCGCCTGGGCTCGTCTGCAGCAGTCGCCGCCGGTACTTTCCGGACACAATACGCATTAGTTTAGGGCTTTTTGACAGGGAGCGGGGGGTCGGGCCTGCGATTTTTCGAAATTGGCCGTCAGGCGGTATCATTGCAGGCAATGTTGACGACGGCCGATTTCGAAAAATCGCAGGCCCGACCCCTCATCGCGAGAATTTCGGTCAGTCCTTGATGTCGTACACGAGCAGGAGATCCTGATCGCGCAAGAACAGTTTACCATGTGACACCACCGGGTGCGCCCATGCTGACGCATTGCTGCGGTCGGGCTGTGCGAAACGGCCTGTTTCCTTGTAGCCAGCCGGACTGGCTTCGATCAACGCCACGGGACCATTCTCGCTGCGCACATACAAATGACCGTCGGCACATGTGATCGACCCCTTGCCGACCGAGCGATTCTCCCATTTGACATCCCCGGTCTCCAATTCCAGGCACCGCACGATGCCAGGATCACTGGAACCGTAAACGTGTCCGTCCAGCAGGACCATGCCACCATGATGGCTTTCCATCTTGTTGGTGTGATAACCCGGAGTTGCTTGCACCTTGCGGCCTTTTACGGCCAGCTTGACCATCGCGCCCCCCTTGCCATAGCCCGAGGCGCTAAACACCATGTTGTCCGCAAACAGTGGTGAGGAACAATTGGCGGTCCCATTCGCCGCGCCATCGTTCCCCCAGAGAAACTCTCCGTTGTCGGCTCGCACACCGACGACGCCCATGTGCAGGAACTGCACGTACTGACGAATGCCGTCCACTTCAGCCACGATTGCCGATGAGTAGCCTGCCGGTGAATTTCCAGGCACCGTGGCCCGCCATTGTGGTTTGCCATTGCTCTTGTTCAGAGCGACGATCGTCCCGTTACTCCCTCCGGGAGTGCAAATCAGACGATCGCCATCGATGAGTACCGATTCCGAAATGCCCCATTGAATGTTCTTACCGCCAAATTCCTGCAGGATGTTCTTGCGCCAGTTCTGTTCGCCGGTCCGCGCATCCAGACTCGTCAAATCGCCATTGCCCCCCAGGGCGTAGACTTGACCTTCGTCATAGGCCGGCGTCCCGCGCGGCCCATTGCCAGCCTGCAAGCGCGATGCCGCCCCTGTTTTCTGCTGCCAGACAATCTTGCCTGTCTCCAAATTGAGTGCCGTGACGGTTTCACTGGAACCGACATTTCCCATCGTATAGACCAGGCCGTCAGCGACGGAAACCGACGCATACCCTTCCCCCAGTCCGGTCGCCTGCCAGGCCAGCTTCGGTCCATCCGACGGCCAGGACTTCAGCAGCCCCGTCTCGCGCGAGACATTGTCGCGCGCCGGGCCGTCGAAACAGGGCCAGTCGCCGGCGCCCGACTTCCCGGTCTCGGCCGTCGCCGTGTCCGTACCTTTTTTCGTTGATGTCTTCGAGGACGTCTTGGGTAAGGCTGCCTTTTTACCTGTGGCGCTCTTATCGCGAGCTGCCGCAGCGGCGGCTCGAACATTGATCTTGGTCACCTTGTCGGACGCGTCGGTCGACACGGTGACGGAGGCCCCTTCCACCAGTGCTTCGAAGTCGGACTTCTTGCCGCTGACGGAAATCGACGCTTTTTCAGGAATTTCGAATGTTTTCGTACCCGCGGCCTTGGTCCCGGCCACGACGACCGTCCGGGTGTCGGCGTCGACCGATTCGATCTTGCCGAAGAATGTTCCGGCCAACAGCGGGGCGGTGCAGAGCACGCAGATTGATAGGATTCCCCAAACGTGTTTCGGCATAATGCACCTTGCTAGTAACTGTAAACTCGTGGCCCCGATGTCAGGTTATCTCAGCAGAGGGAAGCGAACAACGACACTTTTCCATCATGGTGACGGAGGTGCTGCCTTCTCAGCCGGAAGCGCTCCCGGCGGGATAGCCCCGGCCGGCAGAGCCCCCGGTGGAATCTGGCTCGCATCAAACCCTGGTGGCAATCCACCGCTGGTGCCGGGTGGTCCGAAATTCGCCGAGGCCCCCGGCGGTGGAATTCCCGGACTGCCCCCCGCCATCCCGGCCAACTTCTTGGAGACTGATTCCGCGACCGCCTTGATGTCACTGGGAATTGTGGCGGTCAGGACGACCTGTGATCCCGACTGTTCGACTTTCACACTCGCCAAACTCTTATCGGCCAGTGGGATTACATCATTCAAATCGACCAGAGCGGCGTATGCCTTGTTCTTATCGTACAGGACCTTGAGTTCGGCGAAGAGTCCCTCGAGCGCGGTCTTCATTTCGCCTGCCCTTGCATTGTCCGCACAAATCGAGATCACCTCGAAATCGATGCGATCTGAAAACTTGATCCCGGCGAAACCGCTTTGCACAGCCTTGTTCGCGGCCAGTTCCAAGTTCTTACCAGCCAGTTCCATCCCTGCTGCCGGTGGCGTCGTCGTGGGTGGCTGTGGCGCTGCACTGGAGACGCTGGCCGGATCCTTGAACCCGGCCATCAGCAGTGTCGAATTCGGATTGATGATATCGAACTCTCGTCGGCGAGCCTGTTTGGATCCCTGGTCAATGACCAGCTTCAGGTCTGCTTCCATTGCCAACACCAGGATGTTCGGCTCAGGAAAGTAGAATGAATCGGCCGCGTCCCCAGCGAAGCCCGTACTGAGCGCGCCGTTCCGTTTGTGATAGGTCTTGCCGTTGTGCGTTTGTGCCGTGATATCCGGCTTGTTCGCAGTCATCTTGTCGACTGGTATTGGCACGGAAGTCCGCACCACGGTGACCGAGTGGGTATTCGCCGGAGTCGGACTTGGCCGGCGCATGGCCCCCATCGGAGCCATGATTTCCAACATTCGGGAAGAGGGGGTGTCGATCTTGGATCCGATCGTGATCGAAACCATTTCATTGAATCCGAAGCCATTCTTATCCGCGGGTGCGGCCAGCATCTGCTTGGCAGCGGGCTGACTGAGCACACTGGCCAGCAGCGGACTCGTGAGCAATTCCTGAACCTTGACATGCGCGATCATGTTCGCATCGGGCAGCAGGTAGGTCAGATCGAGTTTGTTCGAGCCTTCACTCAGCGAGAACCGGGACACGACGAATCCTGCGCCACCCAGCAACAGCAGCACAGCGGCACCGATCCCGATGATCGCCCACGGAATCTTCGCACCACTCGATTTTTGCTTCTTCTTGCTCGACTTTTTCGCAGCCCCTTTCGACTTGGGGGCGGGTTCCTCGTCCTGGTATTCTTCTTCCCCTCCGAAATCGTCCTGCAGCTCATCCAGTTCGTCCAACTCGTCTTCTGCCGGCAGTTGAACCTTGAAGACTTCCTGGCACTTGGGGCAGCGCACCTTTTTCCCGTCTGCCGAGCGATCCTTCAGTTTCAACGAGCCCAGACAGTGCGGGCATTCAACCTTCAAGAGATCGGGCATGACGGGCGGCTCCGCAATGAATGGAAAACGTGGGAGATCGCCGGAGAACTCAGCGACCGATCCCAAATTATGAACATGTCGCGATCAGAATGCACTAGCCTGGATTATTCATCGGTGGTCGCAAATTCGCCAGCTTGGTACCTGGTGTGTGTTCCCCCTTTCGATGAAGTGGTTCAGCGCACACCTTCCCCCTCCCCAAGTGCCAGATCTGTGATGTCGGGTCCCGATGAATAAAGTCTTC
>CAMAVF010000466.1 GCA_945861445.1 Planctomicrobium piriforme
TCCGCCGTGATCCGAATATCGGCCAGGATCCCCGACTGCAGCAACCGTTCGCCCGGTCCGTCCGAAGACAGGAACTGCAGGACGGTCGACTTGACGTCACGCAAGGCAGCACTCCCCTGTCCGCCGCCACCGGCCGCCGTGGTCCCACCACCGCCCGCGCCACCGAGTCCCCCCTGCCCTGCTCCGGCCTGACGCGTGGGAGCATTCAACACGCTCTGCAGGGTCTGTTGCAGGACATCCGCCAGCTCAATGGCGACGGCATTCTTCAAGGGAAAAATCTTCATCTGGCTGACGGCCGCTGTCGTTCCCTGATCCAGCTCCTTCACCAGCGAAGCTACTTCCGCCAGATCGCTCGGACGAGCATGCACCAGCACCGAGTTCGTGCGCACATCGGCCACCGCCAACACCCGTGCCCCCAAACCCACATTGCGTTCCTCATAGAAGGTCTGGATCGTCTCCAGGACCTGCTCGGCAATGGCACTCTTCAGGCGGAACATCTGGAATTCGGCACTGGGATCGACGGGTTGATCAAGTTCTTCAGCCAACTTCAAAACGGAATCAATATCGGCCGCAGCCGCCACGATCAGAATGGCGTTGGGCTTCACGACGGGGATGATCGTCACCTGCGGATTGTTGGCATTCGCCGCTTGATTCCCCCCTCCCTGTTGACGCCGGGTATTCAATTTCTCGTACACCTGCGACAGCAGTTCGGCCAGCGATTCCGAGTTGGTATTCTTTAAGATCAGCAGATGCACATCGGGGGCGGTCCCGGCACTCAACTTTTCGATTTCGCGGATGATGGCCATGACGGCCTCCACGTCCCGTTGATTGCCTTTCAAGATCATCACACCCAGGCCGGGCACCGATTCCACGTTCACGTCGCCCTTCAAGCCACCCAGTAAATCGGGATTGAGAGCGGGAGGCTTCTGTGCGGCGTTCCCTTCCGGAGGTGGCTGACCATCCGCCTGTTCCTCGGCCTGCACTTCATCCAGTTGAGGCTCATCGCCCTGGTAAGCCACGGCACGATTCACCGCTGGCGCCTTGCGCTGAGCTTTGGCGAGTTGCGCGATCTGCGTCTGGACGAGTTCCGCCATTGTCTCCACTTGATCGTACTTCTCGCTCGCAAACAGTTGGACGCTCGATCCCGGCTTCACGGGGACATCCAGCTTGCGGACCATTTCAGCCACAGCCCGAGCCATCGGCCGCGGAGCCTGAATCAGCAACTCGTCGTTGGCGTGATCGATCGCCAGGGTAAACCGCAGCACCCGCTTCGATTGTGCCAGCGGCATCTTTCCGGCCGACTGAACTGTCTTCGGCAGAGGCTCGTACACGCGCAACGCGGGCAGTCCATCGGGACCGTCATTGACCATTTCGCAGTTCTGCTTAAACGCACGATACAGAACATTGGCCATGTCCTTCGTGCGGCGATGGCGAATCGCCACCGGCACCAGCGCCGCACTCCGCGGAACGACCTCGGTCGAGGACTCAGTCGCACCGGCGAGTTGGATATTCTGAGGCCCCACATCGCCCGGCTCGGTCGAAATCGGAACGGCCCGCTCATCGGGCGTTTCGAGCTCAATCCTTCGCGGCTGATTCCGATCGGGAAACGCCGGCTTGATGCTGCTGGGACGCAGCGAATGTTCGGCGACCAGCTTATCTCCCTGCAACTCCGGGCGTCGATAGTTTTGGGCCGCGTCGAATAGCTCCATCAATACCAGGTGATTCGCCCTGGCGACCAGCTTCAGATCGTACTTTTGCAGCTCGCGATTGAGGATCTTCAATGCCTCATCGGCGGTATAGAACGAACGGTCGCGGCGGGTGAATCGATCTTTCGGAAACAAGCCCGGTTCGGCAATCAGCTCCATCCCCGTCTGCTCGGCATACCGCGTGATGACCGTCTTCCACGAGGCCTCCATGTGCGACAACTGAACGCGTTTCGCGCTCCTGGCAATCTTCTCTTCGGCTTTGGCTTTCGATTCTGAAGCATGAATGGGCGTTTGCAATTCGGCGTCGGCCGCCGCCTGTGCTTCTGCCTGTTTCCGCTCGGCGATCTGCTTCTGCATTTCCGTCAGGGCCTGCGGTTGCGAGGTCGATTTGCCCGGCAGCTTGAAGGGCCCCGCCTGACTCAAGACCGATCCCCCCAGAATCAACGAACCGGCCAACGTGCCGGTCAGGCACCAGTTCTGGAAGGAGTTTTTGCGGCGTGGTGACAAGGTAAGCCTCCTGATCACGGCACCAAGTCCCAGGGAGACTTGGTGAGAGATCAATGTGGAAGTTGCCGGGCTTGGCAATTGGCGAACGTGCCACGATGTTGTTGCCTGCACCTGTCATGGACAGACAAGTGCGGAAAGCAGCAGCGCTCACGCTCCAATAGCGGTAGCGATCTTGGCGTCGGGGAAATCAGTGATGTCGGAAGGAAAAATCAGCGGCATTCTCGGGGAGAGAATGGTAGTCAGCAGTCTGGGCAGAGGTGTCGTTGCGAACGATGGACCAGTGCGTTGTCGACATTAGGATCAGGGGTGCCACTGGCTATGCCAGTGCTTCGCCAACCAGCGATTAAACTGCAGGCACTGGCATAGCCAGTGGCACCCAATTCACGGCTCAAGGTTTGACAAAGGACCAGGCAGTGAAGCATCAGTGCATTTGAACTCGCTACGGGTTACAGAACAAAACAGCATCGTTTCCAGGGCATTTCGCCGCCCGGCTCACGAAGACCACTCGTCTTGAAAAGGGCGCGAATGCGGGCGCATTACCGGCACACTCAACTTTATCGGTAAAGTCTTCCCATTTTCATGAGACCGTACCAGTGGATTCCAGCAGGGACCAACAAGAATGAACGCAACAGATTAAATTAAAACAACTTACGCTGTTTTGCAGAAACCACTTGGCAATGGTGTTTATCCCATAAGTCCTATAAGTCTCATCCATCCCATAAGTCCCATTTGATTGATGGGACCTATGGGACGGATGGGACTTATGGGATCAAAAGCACCAGATACACAGCTCCCCAGCTACTTGTCCTTCTTCTTCAGCGACCCTGCGTTGTCCTTGATGAACTGCTGGATCTGATCGCCGAATTCAAACAGACGCTCCCATTGCTCCATGTACAGGGTGACGGGCATGCGTTGCAGTCCGTAGACGCTGACGGCGCCTTTTTCGCTCACCTTGCAATAGAGTGCCCCGCGTTTAGTAGTGTCCAGTTCTGCCAGCAGTTTCGAAGCCTCATCCACTTTCAATTCCCCGGCCGCCAACTTCAATAGGATTTCATCCCGAGTCACGACGATCCTCCCCTCTCTGCAGTGTTTCTTCGGCTCAGCAGCCTGTTGAAAAGGGGTCTGAAACTCTCCGAACGTCGAAAAAACGCTCGATCCCATGTGGTTGACAAAGTTGCAGACCCCTTTTTCAACAGGCTGTCAGCAGGCACCTCGCCCTCCCGGCAGTGTACGAAACAAAAATGTGCGGGTCAAATTTTTGATATTTGACGCACGCCAGTCGGCCACTCGAGCCGCCTCGCAATTCTTCTGCGCACCTTCCAAATATCTCTTTACAGATCAGGTTTGAGACATTACATTGAATGCAACATGACAGATTGGAGTTGCGCATGACTGCTCGAGATACCTGGGCCCTGACTCGCGAGATGTTTCTCTCCGAGGAAGAAGTCGAATCCATCCGCGAATCGATTCGCAGCCGTTTGAATTCCGCTGAGCCCGCCGCCTGGTGCTCGGTCAAGACGGATGAATTGATCTTTGAAGTGTTGACCTTCTCCGGAATCCGCAATTCGGAATTCTGCCATCTGCGGGTGCGGGATGTCCCACCGGCCATCAAACAGCCTGTGCTGCAGGTGGCCGAGACACCTCGCCAGGACCGACCGGTCGCGATTCCGCACTCATTGGACGCGCTCATTCGTGACTACGTCCGCAAGGTTCGGCCCCAGCTCTTGCACGAGTCGATCTCCATAAAGGACCTGGATCAGCCCCTGGCCCTCAACGACCGCGGCCGGCCATTTGATCGCACGACCCTGTATCGGCGCGTCGTCAAGATTCTCTCGACAGCCGGCTTCGAGACGCGCGCCAGCGTGCAATTGTTGCGACATACGTATGGCTATCTCGCCTACAAGCGGACCTGGGGCAACCTGCTCTTCGTGCAGCAGCAACTCGGCCACGCCCACCCGATGGTCACGGCGGTCTATGCCGAATTCGTGCAGTTCTCACCCCGCGAACTGGCCAATCTGGTCGCCGGCGAATCGGGGAAAACGCAACGCAAGTAAAACTCCAGGCGAGCCGGGCGGCGTAAGCCCCTCGGATTCTTCGTTGTTTCGAAAATGGCCCCAATCAGAACAAGGAACTGAAATAATGACTGACACTTCGCAAACGTTCCCTCATCCCATCACTCTGCTTGCGGTCCGAGAAATCATCGCGGATTGCGTGGGAGTCGACCTCGCAGAAGTCACCTCCACGGCGAACTTCTTCGACGATCTGGGGGGAGAATCGATCGATGTCATCGATCTGGCTTTTCGCTTCGAAAAAGCATTTCACGTCAAAGCACCATTCAAAGCTTTGACGCGCGATGAGCTCTGGGCTCGAGACGCATCAGGTCACTTGACACCCACTGCAATAGGGCTGATCCGACAAGAATTGCCGTTTCTCAACATCGAAGCACTCGAACGAGAACGAGGCTCGTTCAAAGCAACAAGCCTGCTGACCGCCGAGTGGATGTATCAGATGTTGATCCACGTGGAAAGGGATTGACGATGGCCGGTGGCAGACAGTTCGGGTCGGGCCTACGATTTTTCGAAATTGGCCGTCATGAGTCTGATT
>CAMAVF010000467.1 GCA_945861445.1 Planctomicrobium piriforme
TGGCCCAAGTACCACCAGGGAATATAGCCCGAGGCGGGGTCATGCTCGGTCCCCAATGCCGCGCGCTGACTGAGCTGCTTCAGTTCCCAGGTCGGCCCCAATTGAACCGCCGCCAGTCCAAATCCAAGCATTAAGGCAAGGCCGCAATAGGCACTAGCCTGGTAACGTCGGGCCAGAATGATCGGCGACACGCCCCCGGTTGCCCAGAACAATCGCAGCGCAAGATACGCCACGAGCGTGATCTGCGTGATAAACGCCAGATGATAATGCCCCGGCAGCATCTGCAGCCCGAGCACAAGACTCAAGGTTACGAGATAGCGGCGGCGGGCAGTCTGGAGAAAGCTCTCGCCACACCATAAGGCTGCCGGCAGCCAGGCGGCCCCGATGGCTGCCCACTCGACACACATGCGGTTGGGCAGCCACCCGTAGGTGTACACGATTGCTGCCAGTACCGCGGGAAGTGTCGCCAGTCCCCAGCGTCGCGCCAGCAGCCAGCACCAGGCGAAGGCCAGCGCGTAGTGACCTAACTGAATGACGTTATAGGCCGTGTTCAGATCGAGAACCGCATAGAGCAGATAAAACGGATAGAAGACCCCGGTTTGGCTCTCACCGACAGTCGGATAACCATGCCCCGTGCGATTGTTCCAGAGGGGGATTTCTCCCGCGCGCAGGGCCTCGGCATAGAACTGCTTCTGCGGATAGAAGTAAGAGTAGATATCCCCGCCAACCAGTCCCCCACCTGACCATAATGTCGGCCAGAAGACAGCGGTCAGTCCCACGGACAGTCCGCACACCATCAGCCACGTCAGGATCGAATTCCGTTCGACGGGGACGGCGCTCATGGCTGGCCCCCCGAATGAGGTTGCGCAGCACGTCGTTTGAAGACGTAGAAATAGCCCTGCGTGTTGTCCGGCAGCAAATCCCAACTGTCTGGATGCTTCTGGAATTCCGCCACATCCGCGGGTGACCGAACTTGCGAGTAGGGGCCTTGAACATCGATCACGAGGTACTCGACATCAGCGGGTACGTCCGGACGATAGCTACTATAGTCATACGAACGTGCGTGGTGATTGAACTGCGGATGCACGAAATCTGTCGAGGCAACGTGTTTGTCTGCGGGGATTTCGGCCAGGACCCGGGGGAACTCGGCAGCCCGGGCGGTGGGTATGTATTTCCGGCTCCAATGAGCTGCCGAATGCGTGTCCCAGAATGGGAGACCGCCGGGGGAGAGTGCATGCCAGAAGTGAAAGCCCGACGATGCGAAGAGGGTCATGATCACGGCGAACCGTGCGCCGTCCGCAGTGATGAGATTTGTCTGGCCTCGACGCGTGGCCCACCATGCGGCGAACTGCTGGACATTGTGCAGCCCGTGAGCCGCTGCCCAGAAGATGATCGCCACCAGCGGAGCGTGAAAGTGATGCTGAGTGTTCCGCGCAATCTGGTTCAAACATAAGGCCGCAAACAGGGGGGCACCGACTGCCAGCCGCCCTGGTGACCACCAGGGCAACAACGCCAGCGACAGGCACAGGGCGGCCGCAAATAAAGTGTTCTCAGGGGTGACGAGTTCCCTCAGCAGCCAGTCGGGATGGATCAACAGGTTGTAGACGATTTCATTGGTCGTTTTGCCGAATTGACTGAAGTATTGGGCATAGTGGACTTCGCGGCCCGCCTTAAAATAGGGGATGGCGATTTTGACGGCCCACCATAAATAAGCGACTGCACCGGCCGCCAGTGCGAGTCCGGGCCACACCTTCCGCCAACGCGGCGTTCCGGCAGGAGCGGCACGAAACTCGTGGAGCGCAATCCAGACACCCAGCGGGCCGATGATCAACGCATAGTCTTCCTTCACCATCAAGGCTGCGAAGAGCCACAGTCCGAAGGCTCGCCACCGCCGGGAATCGAGAGCATTCAAGGCCGCCAGCAGCAGTGGGATGCCGAACGCTTCGGGGCGAAATGTTTTGAAATCGATGCTGATGTCCAGCCGTTGCATCGGGATGTACAACAAGTAGGCACACGCCAGGCAGGTGGCTCGCCAGCGGCACTGAGTCTGCCGCCAGGCCATGTAGTAAACGGGAATTGCCCCGAGAGCCAACCCCAGCGATTCACACCATTCGAGCAACACGTGCGAGGGCCAGATCAGGTACACAGGGATCAACCCCAGGTGAATGATTTGGATGTGTTCCCCCAGGAACAATCCTTTGTCGATGAAGCTGCGAAAACCTTTGCCATGCAGCAGATTCCACAGATGCTCTTCGTACATCGCCGAGTCGCCGTGCGGGATCAGCAAATTGTTGTAGAGCAGGGTATTCATGACGCCGAAGACCAGCGTATAAGCCAGCACAGCGATCCAGACGGCGACGGGCACGCGTGTCTGAGATGTCGTGAGCGAGCAACTAACGCTGGTGGGACTTCGCCAACGCATAAACTGGCAAACGAAAGTGGTCATCCAACCTGCCGAGGCAAACGACAGCCACATCTCGGGGAGGTGGCCGATCACCACCGCGGCGCTGGTCCAGCCGGAAAGCAGCGCGAGGAAATGGCAGAAAGTCCAGCTTCCGGCCAGCAGCCACCACAGCGAACTCTGGTAACCCCACACCAGCAGACTGCGACTGTATGAGATCCGCAGTCGCCGCATCAGGATTGCCGCACCGGAAAACCACCAGAGGCAGGTGAAGACAATTTGTGAAATCAGCACGTTTTCAAACGGGACCTGGGCCGTGGCTCCAATCGGCTCACCGGTCAGCCGGCCACCCAGTCGCCGAATCAACCATCGCCGGCCCCCTTCGCAGTCAAAATTGGCCGCGAGCAAAACGTCACAGAGCCACTCATGCCAGCAGACCGCCATCAGCCAGCATCCAATTCCCAACAGCCCCAGCGTCAAGCCCCAATGGGGAGTGCGTGAATTCGAACTGGACGAGACAGTTGAACTCATAAACCGGAAATCCTGCTGCAACCGCGGGTTGACAATTGTCGTGGTCAGTTGGGGGTCGAAATGATGCGTGCCGGTTATTGTTTAAACTTCAACGCCCGCCCCGGCCACTTCCCTGGGAAAGTCATGATCGGCGCGCCATCGGTGATGATCGGGGTTCCGTTTACCAACACGTGTTCGACGCCGGTGCAAGTGACTTGCGGCACCTCAAAAGTGGCCTCGTCGAGAATGGTGTTCGCGTCAAACACGACGACATCGGCGAAGGCCCCTGTCCGCAACTCGCCCCGATCCTTCAACCCGAATCGGCGGGCGGGGATTGAAGTCATCTTGCGGATGGCGTCTTCCAGCGAAAACAGTTTCCACTCGCGAACAGCCCGGCCGGCCAGTCGGGGGGCCGATCCGTACATCCGCGGATGGGTTACCGCGTCCTCGAAGTAGATGCCGTCGCTCCCCATCATATAAAGATCGTGCTGCAGGAACGGCCAGACCAGCTTGTCTTCCCCTTCATCGAACACCAGCAACACCGCCAGGCGTTCATCCAACAGCAAATTGGCCAGCGCCTGGGCCGGAGGCAGTCCAGATTCGAGAACATAGTCAGAGAGCACCTGGCCTTGATGGGATGAGTTCTCTTTACTATGCACCCACGCGATTTTGAGATGATCCAGGTCCAGCTTGTATGCATCCAATCCGGCTGCGAAACGAGACAGCAATTCTGGATCGAGCAATTTCGAGGCCACTGCGATCGGGCCCTCTTCCCACATTTCGTTGGGCAGCAACGAATTCAACATCGTTGAGCCAGGTTGATACGGATAGACGTCGAATGAAAAGTCGACCTCTTTGCGGGCCACTTTGTCGATGTATTCGAGGAGGATCTCACCCTCGGCTTTGGTATTACCTTTAAGGTGCGACACATGGAGCGGCACGCCGGCTCGTTTGCAAATTTCGACAGCTTCCTTGAGGGCGACCAAGTTTCCCTTTTTATACCGGATGTGGGTGACATACAGGCCTTGCTGTGCGGCCATGGCCGCGCACGCCTCAATCAGTTCTTCCGTCGACGAGAAGCACTGGGCAATATAGTCCATTCCGGTCGACACGCCGACCGCCCCTTCATCCATTCCCTTGCGCACGGCCTTCCGCATCTCACGCATCTGGTAATCATCGGGGGCACCTCGTCCCCATCCGCAGGCGTTGACTCGCACATTGGCATAGGGAACGTGCGCAATGCAATTCTGAGCGTTATGCTCATGAATGAGCTGCATGTAGTCGTCGATGCTCTCCCAGCCAAGGTACTCGTCGCTACGCAGTGCGTTGAGTGACCGGAGATAATAAATCCATTCTTGAACATTCTGCGGTTTCACCGGGGCGTAGGAAATTCCATCCGCCATCAACACCTCGGTCGTGAACCCTTGCGTGGTTTTCGGTGTCAGATGGGGCCGCTTCAACAACCAGCCGTCCGAATGGTTGTGAACGTCGATGAAGCCCGGAGCCACGACCTTGCCCTGGGCGTCAATGACGTGCCCGGACTGAGCCTCCGCCAGCACCCCCACCGCCGCGATACGATCATCGGTAATTCCGATATCCGCCACTTGACCGGGCTTTCCGGTGCCATCAATGACCGTACCGTTTTTGATCAAAACGTCAAATTCCATGATTCTCGATCTACAATTTCAGACACTTGCTGGTAGGTTACGGAGTGACCGCGAATACAAGCTCGAAGCGCGAGCGAGTGCCTCACTGTTACCGTTGATACGACGGAATGCACTCGCTTGCGCCTTTTTGAAGTTGCGCTGTTTCTTCGGACTGGTCCTGAAACTTGTCTCATTACCAGGCAAAGTGAGTCGCCGTCGCCGCTGGCTCCGGGTTAAACAATTCAGAGG
>CAMAVF010000468.1 GCA_945861445.1 Planctomicrobium piriforme
ATCGCGGGCACGGTCTTTTCGCGTGTACCAAGTCGCACTGCCCCAGCGATACTCCATGACCAGATGGTAGTTGGCATAGTTTTCACGCGTGATTAGTCCACCGAATCCGTCACCCGAAATGCGGAGCGTACCGTCCGGCTGAAGAGTGAAGACGCCGCGCGGATCCTGGTGTCCGTCAACGGTCAACCACGTGTACCAATTCGACAGATCACGCCCGTTGAGCAGCGGAATCGGTTGCTTGGGAACAATCGCCGTGGACTTCGAAAAGACGTTCTCGGCACCAAGTGAGATGGAGAGGAGGGCAGACCACGTAACAACGGCAAAAGCAGTTTGTGAGTCATTCGTAATGATGCTTTCGCAATTGGTTGGATTTGCGGACCGACTACATTCTGACAGTCGTCAGAATTGTTCGCTAGGATCAGCACATGATTGTAAGTCGGCAGGGCTCCCAGAAAGTCCTTATTACACAACTTCCGAATCCGGATGCACCTGGCCTTCGCGGATCTACCCCAACATCGTATAAACGATCGTTATGGGAACAGAGAGTTTGTTTGAAGTCAAATTGTCTCTGAATCAACTGCGCTCACGAGAAACAGGGAACTGTCAGATGCAGACGAATCGCAGGCATTTCATGCAGGCCGCGGGGATGGCCGCGGCTTCGATGAACTCGGTGCTTCTGGCCGGTGGCAATCAAGCCGCATCCGTAACCGCAAGTCCCACGCAGGGAACCGCTCAGGCGTCCTCCATGACCGAACTGTTTCTGGACAACGTACTGTTGGAAATGACTCCCGGCGTGTCTCGCAGGTTGCATCGGCCTAAAAAGCATTTGCTCAACCCCGTCGTCCGTTGCCAGCGATGGAGCGACGGAAACCATATTCAACCCTATACGACGATGTATGACCGGCAAGAAAAACTCTTCAAGATGTGGGCTCGCACGGGAAGTGACGCGAAATCAGGGTATGTCGGCGGTAATGCCGCTTTTATGACTTACCTAACCTCCCGCGACGGAATTCACTGGGACAAGCCCAATCTGGGAGTGTTGGAAGTCGCGGGGCGCCGGGATCACAACATCATCTACGTCAGTGACCAGGCTGCGACCGTCCCGAACACCGATCCGCAAGTGAAACTCAACTACGTCGTACCGACTACCAAGTTGACACCTCAGGGTAAGAAGGCCATGTTTTGGTCGGTGGCCCGAAATCCACATCCCACAAGCAAGAATGATCAGTATGTCGGCTTTGCGATCGTTCAAGATCATCGGCGCGGAGCACACATCGTCACGTCCCCCGATGGGATTCACTGGACATGTGCGAATGCCCCCTTCTGGCAGACGCCGCATGATGTTGCCGGCAACGGAGACGATTGCCTGATGCATGCCATGTACGATCAGTTGAAGCGCAAGTGGGTTCTCTACCGGCGAATTATCCCGGAATTTAGCGAACGGATGATTGCGAACGAAACGGATCAGAACCGCGAGCCGGCGGACCACTATTACCGGTCGTACGCTTATGCCGAAAGCGACAATCTGCGCGACTGGAAAAATCATCGATTTATCCTGGCGATGGACGCGGACGATCCGGCAGACACCGAGCTGTATCAGTTCTCGTGTCACCAGTATGGTTCGAACTATGTAGGATTCATGAGCGTCTTTTATTTGAATCCGCAGTCGATCGACATTCAGCTGGCGACCAGTCGGGACGGGATCCATTTTACACGAGTCTGTCGCGGTCAACCGTTTATTCCTTCGGGACCTCATGGATACTACGACTACATGGCGATGTGCTGCTCGCAGCCTGAGCCGGTCGTTGTTGATGACACAGTGTATTTGTATTACGCGACGGACAATTTTTCGCACGCAGCCGATTTTGCCAACACCGATCCCGAGCTCATGCAGAGTGGTGTTGGCCTGGCGACGTTCAAACGAGACCGGTTCGTTTCGCTGGAGACTGGTGGCCGGAACTCCGAACCCTGTCGTGTGGTGACGAAGCCGTTTACCGTGCATCATTCCAAGCTCTACCTGAACGCCGACACGTGGACGCAAGGAGCGATCCGTGTCGAAGTCTTGACCCGCGACTGGCAGCCGATACCCGGGTTTACGGAGCCCGAGGCGACATCGATCCAGGGCGATGCGCTGGATCATCGCGTGCGCTGGAAGGAGCGGGCGGATGTCAGTCAGCTCATGGGCAAAGAGATTCGCCTCAAGTTCTACCTGTCACACGCGAGGATCCATGCCATGACGCTGTGCAATGAGGACCGGCCACTGGGGGCTGTCAGCGCCGATTATCGGTCTGAAATTCTGAGCGACTCTGCGCCCAAGCTGAATTGATCTCCGATGGCTGAGCTAAGAAGCACTGACAAACCGGTTGTGAGAAGTTCAGAACCTCGATATTTCAAGGGGTCTTTTCCGACTGCGAGGACAACTCATCGCAACCTTAATCCGATTTGAATCGTCTTGAAACGGTGGACCGGGTCGAATCTTTGTATTCCCGTTTTGTTCTCATCTCGTCGAAGCCCAGACATTGAGGTGAATGACCTTTGAACACGGCACTCATTCAGTCTCACTCATCGCTCTTTTCCAACCTGGTTCCGCGACGAATGGCCAGCTTGCCGAACTTCTCGGTGATTTGATCCGCTACTCGGTCCAGTTCCTGATGACGCTTACGGTCAGGCTGATCGAAGAGCGTCAGCTGTGCCTTACCAGAGTCACCCAGTTTGCTGACCCCAAACCCCAGCAGTCGTATTGGCCGATGACGTGCAGGGAGGTGTTTCGTGAGTAGTTCCACACCAGCGTCCAGCAATTCCCGGGTGCTGCTGGTCGATTCCGTAAGTGTCATCGAGCGGGTGATCGTCTGGAAGTCCGCGAACCGTACTTTCAACTCCACCGTGCGGCCTTTTATGTCGTGCTGTCGCATGCGGCGGGCGACCTGTTCGACGAGTTCCACCAACCAGGCGCGCAGCACCTCCATATCGGAAATTTCTTCGGCGAACGTGGTCTCGTTGGAAATCGATTTAGCCTTGCGGTCGGGCACAACCTGCCGATCATCGATTCCGTGGGCCAACTGCCAGTAATGCGCACCGGACGCCCCGAACAGGTCATTGAGTGTGGCGAGCGGCATTTGCCGGAGCTGGCCGATCGTGCGAACGCTCAGTTGCTCAAAGACTTGGCCAGTAACCTTTCCGATGCCCCACAGTCGCCCGACCGGCAGGGGATCGAGAAAGGCTTGGATTTCACCCGGCTCAACCACGACGAAACCGTCCGGCTTCTGCAGAGCGCTGGCGATCTTGGCAACGAACTTGTTGGTGGCCACGCCGACCGAGGCGGTCAGCCGGAGTTCCTCACGGATTCGCTGTTTGATCTGCCGACCAATTTCGGCGGAGGGGCCAAACAGCAGTTCGCTGCCAGTGACATCAAGAAAGGCTTCGTCGAGTGACAGCGGTTCGACCAGGAGAAGCAACTGAGGCCGCCGAGCGATACTGAGGATGAAGGCCGAAGGCGGTAGTCCCTAACTGCCGTTGGTTCAAATCCAATCGTTCTGATTTTTTGGAGAGACAAGCCCTTCGGCGGACCCAGAGGGTGCCCCGTCGAAGGGCTTTCTCTTTGAGGGGACAAACGTTACGCCATCGAGGCGGGAGTTCAAAAACACGATTTCGAGCACGCGATGCTTTGCACCGCAGTCGGCAGTAAGCTATTGCTGTCGCGCGTTTGCGACTGGAAACGATTTTTTGGATTCGATCAAGCGACGTGCGCCAGAGCGGTTCCCTTTGTCCTGTCCTTGGGAGTGGGCCGCGTGCAAAACGCATCGCCGTCAAAACCGCGGACGATCCTCACGGCGCGGGGCGCTCCATTTCAGGTAACGAAAAATATTGGAAAAATCGTCGCTCCACGAGGCACCTGGTACGCCGGAAAGATTCTCCCATTTGGTATTCGTGGCGAGGGAACCCAGATATTCCTCCTTCCGCGCGATCACCACCCAGCAGGAGGGTTGCTTGCCCAGGAGCAATTCGCGCGGGGGTATCTGTGCCTCGAATTCGGTTTGTTTCCGTCCGGCGAGGCCAAGATCGTGCACCAGGGCGCCCATCACTGGTTCGAGGTCCAGATGCCCATTGGAGATGTGAAAAAGCAGCACGCCGGTGTTAGCAAGCTTGTCCAGATACAACTCGACCGCTTCACGTGTCAGCAAATGAATCGGTATGGCGTCCCCGCTAAAGGCGTCAATAACCAACAGGCTGTAGCGACCGTTGGGTTCGCGTGTCAGGGAAAGTCGTGCATCGCCAAGCACAACCGAGCAGGTTGGCGGAGTTTCGCTTAGAAAAGTGAAGACGTCTTCGGCGATCCGTTTGACAGCCGGGTTGAGCTCAAAGAAATGAAACTCCTGTCCCTTCTTGCCGTAGGCAGCGAGGCTGCCTGTGCCAAGCCCGACTACCGCGATGTGTTTCATGTCCCTTTCGTTTTGCATCGCCTGGAAAACCTGTCCTGCGGGCCCAGTGGGATAGTAATAGGTCAATGGGACCAGTCGCTCGTCTTGCTTGTTGCTGATGCGCTGGCTGCCGTGGATTATGCTGCCGTCATTCAGCGTAATGGCGTGAGCCTTCACATCGACGTCCACGCGCAACACGCCGTAGTAGCTGCGTTCGCGGTAAAGCGTGGGGCTTTTCAAGAAAGCAAAGTAAGAGCCGGCTGCCAGCACCGCCGCGAGCGACAAACCAAATCGAGTGGACCGAGACCGAAACGCGTAACACACCACAAGGGGCAAGCCCACGCAAAGCA
>CAMAVF010000469.1 GCA_945861445.1 Planctomicrobium piriforme
GACGAGCCCGCGCCCGTTGTCGCCATCCGCTATTTGCTCGGGCTGAGACTGGAAGAGCCGATCCCGCCAGTCCAGGTGCGTCTCGGAACGACACGCGGCACGAACGCTCTGTTGACCCGCACTGGTGCCGCCACCGCCTTCATCACGACCAAAGGTTTTCAAGATGTCCTGCTGATCGCCACCCAGGATCGGCCACGACTGTTCGATCTCAACATTCAAAAGCCACAGCCGCTCTTTCAGCAAGTGGTCGAAATCGACGAACGCCTGGATTCGAATGGTCAGGTCCTGATCGAACCTAATGCGGACGTCATCCGCCAGCAACTGCAAGAGTTAAAGGGGACGGGCGTCGTGTCGGTGGCCATTTGCCTGCTGCATGCGTTTGCCAATTCCGTCCATGAACGATTGATTGCGGACCTCGCCCGTGAGGTTGGCTTCACCGAAATCAGCGTCAGCAGTCAATTGGCCCCGCTCATTAAGATCGTGTCGCGGGGCGATACGACCGTGATGGACGCGTATCTCAATCCCATTTTGAAAGACTACATTTCCAGACTGCGGCATTCGTTGGGATGTAGTAATCTACGATTGATGAGTTCCGCGGGAGGCTTGATCAGTGCCGAACGGTTTGTGGGCAAAGACAGCATTCTGTCGGGCCCGGCGGGGGGGGTGATTGGATTTTCCCGAGCTGCCGTCGCCGCCGGTTTTCCAAAGTCCATTGGATTCGACATGGGCGGAACGAGTACCGATGTCTCGCGGTTTGACGGGCAGTATGAACTGGAATTCGAGACCCGGAAGGCGGGCATTCGGGTCGTTGCTCCGATGTTGGCCATCGAGACTGTCGCGGCTGGCGGCGGCAGCATCTGCGATTTTGACGGCGTCAAGCTGATCGTTGGTCCGGCGAGTGCGGGGGCTGATCCCGGGCCGGCATGTTATGGTCGAGGCGGACCATTGACCGTGACCGACATGAATTTCTTTCTCGGCAAGATTCTGTCGCAGAGATTTCCGTTTCCCCTATCGCGAGACAGCGTCACACAGAAGTTGATCGGTCTGTGCGAAAAAATTGCCAGGAGCGCCGGCGGCCAGCGGTACACACCGGAAGCGCTGGCCCAGGGATTCTTGGATGTTGCCAACGCGAACATGGTGCGGCCCATCCGCAATATTTCGGTCGCTCGCGGCTATGACCCGCGGGACTATGTGCTGGTGACCTTTGGTGGTGCCGGGGCACAACACGCCTGTGCGGTCGCCCGGGCCCTGGGGATCAAGCAGATCCTGTCTCATCCGTGGGCGGGGATTTTAAGTGCCTATGGCATGGGCCAGGCCGACGTACGACGCCATCAGGCCCAGGCCATCCTGAAACCGTACAGCCCCGCCAATCTCAGCGAGTTGGAACCGATCTTCGAACAGCTCGCAGCGGCGGCGTTGGAAGAAGTTCGCGCTGAAGGCGTTCCCGAGGTACTCATTCAGCCGCCGGTTCGTTCGCTCGATCTGCGCTATGCCGGGGTTGAGGCCACCTTGAATGTCGTCTGTCCCACGGACGGTGACTACGCCGCGCGTTATGGCGAGCTGCACCAACAGTTATACGGCTATCAGCATGCCGGGCGCAGCCTGGAGATCACTGCGGCCCGTGTAGAGGTTGTCGGGACAACTCCCCAACCGCCCGAGCTCCGACAGGACCTCGTCGCACGGCAGCCCGTCCCCACCGAACAAACCACGGCCTGGTTCCACGGACAGGCGGTGCCGACTGCCGTCTTTACCCGCAATCAATTGCAGCCGGGCGACAAGATCTCCGGCCCGGCCATCATCTGCGAGCCGACCTCGACAGTGGTTGTCGATCCAGGATTTTCTGCGGAAATCCGTGGTCGTGGCGAGATCGTGCTGACTGATGACCAGACGGGCCAGGCCGGTCAAGCGGTCGATACGTCGACCACGGCAGATCCGGTCCGGCTGGAGATCTTCAACAACCTGTTCGCTTCGATCGCCGAACGGATGGGGACGACGCTGCAACGGACTTCGTTCTCGACCAATGTGAAGGAACGTCTCGATTTTAGCTGTGCGATATTTGACAGCCGCGGGCAACTGGTGGTGAACGCGCCACACATTCCGGTTCATCTGGGAGCGATGGGTGAGACCGTCCAGCGGATCATCACTGACAACCCCGGAATGATGCCGGGCGATGTCTATGTGACGAACGATCCCTACCGCGGCGGCTCGCATTTGCCTGATGTCACCGTGGTCACTCCGGTCCATGATCAGGCGACTCGGGAACTGCTGTTCTTCACCGCCAGCCGCGCCCATCACGCCGAGATCGGTGGAATCGTGCCGGGCAGCATGCCTCCGTTCTCTAAGAACCTGGGTGAAGAAGGAGTGCTGATCCGCAATTTCAAACTCGTCGGAAACGGTCAGTCGTACGAGGCTGATTTGAGGAAATTGCTGCTGTCGGGCCCGTATCCATCGCGTTCGGTCAATGACAACCTGGCGGACATCTCGGCGGAAGTGGCCGCCAATCAAAGCGGTGCCCAGCAGTTGCTGGATCTGATCCGGCAATATTCGTTGCCCGTGGTGAAGGCCTATCTACAGCACATTCAGGACGCGGCCGAGATCAAGATGCGCCGGGCTCTTGCGGCGCTGCCGGACGGCGTCTATGCCTACACCGATCATTTCGACGATGGCTCGCCGTTGGCGGTCAAGGTGACGATCCAGGGAGACCAGGCCACCGTCGACTTCAGTGGCACGGGACCGGTGGTTCCCGGGAATCTGAACGCGAATCGGGCGATCGTGACGGCGGCCGTGCTGTATGTCTTCCGGTGCTTGATCAATGAAGACATCCCGCTGAACGGAGGGGTGCTGGCGCCCGTACGGATGATTGTCCCCGAGTCTCTCTTAAATCCCCCCGATCATCCCGATCCGGCCCAACGAGCCGCCGTCGTGGGGGGCAACGTGGAAGTGTCCCAGAAGATTGTCGATACGCTGCTGGGGGCATTGGGGCTGGCCGCTGCGAGTCAGGGGACGATGAACAATCTGACTTTCGGGGATGAAAAGTTTGGGTACTACGAAACGATCTGTGGCGGATCCGGGGCAACCGCAACGGGCTCGGGAGCGGACGCCGTACATACCCATATGACGAATACGCGGCTTACCGATCCAGAAGTGTTGGAGCGTCGGTATCCAGTGCGGTTGTGGGAATTCTCCATTCGCCGCGGTTCGGGCGGGGCCGGAGCACATCACGGCGGGGATGGTATCCGCAGACGCCTGGAATTCCTGCGTCCGCTACGGGTCTCGATTCTGTCAGAACGCCGCGGACCGTCCTTCCCGTTTGGGCTGGAAGGAGGCGAGCCCGGTGAGCAAGGTCGCAACACACTGCTGAAAGCGGGCGCCACGGTATGGATCTCGCTGGGAGGCAAAGTCCAGCTTGATGTCGCCGCGGGGGATGTCCTGTCGATTGAGACACCCGGGGGCGGAGGCTTTGGAGAGAAATCGCCATAGGTTGACGATAGGGGTAGGGAAAATCGATTGAGTTCGATCCCCCCTCCCTCCGAACCGGACGGACGGATCTCCCGCATCTGGCTCTCCAGTTAGTGGTGTCACCTCGATTGAGGGTTGACTGGCCGGTTGCCATCCGGTTCAGGAAGTGCGGGCGGACCGGTCAGGAATACCCTTCCTGCATCACGACGCAAGTTCTGGGTGCAGTCGATGGCGGAATCCCTGAAGATCACGCTGTTGTTTCTGCCGTCGTATTCGCTTAATCTGAATCTGATCGAGCGACTCTGGAAGTTCATCAAACGGCGCGCTTTACGGGCGATATCACCCGACCTTCGCGGACTTCCGCGCAGCCATCGAGGAAACCATCGCGGCACTGGACACCACACACGCCGACGATCTCGCGACACTCATGACACTCATTTTCCAACGATTTGAAAACGTCTCATTGATGGCCGCGTAAGGTATAAACTGGGAAGTACTGCAAGCCTGGAGGGACTCCCGGCTCAACCCATATGGAAAATGTCGGATGACAGGCGTATGACTGAACTTCGAGCGCGAATCACGTCGTGCGAAGCGAAATTCGATTGACTTCCCCCACCAGCGAGAATCTCTCATGACTCCTCAATATGTCCTGCGGCTGCTGCTGATCCTCATTCCGGCCCAGGCCGTTGCCGATGAAACATTTGTCGTAGCGCCGGGAGTTCGGCAACTGTTTCTGGATGACCACGGCGTCGCGAAGGTGTCCGGCCTCGCGCGCACCATGCATCAACCGACCAAGCGCGGGCCCGTGCTGCTGCCTGACGTCCCGTCCGATGGAAATCTGATCGAACTCAGAACCGCCCCGCTGTGGGATCACGACCAGCAGGTCTACAAAATGTTTTATTGCGCCATGCCCATGAATGAGCACCAATTCATTGGCATGGCTCTGGCTGTGTCGAAGGACGGGCTTCGTTGGGACAAGCCGGACTGGGGACAACAGATCGAAATTCGGGGCTCGAAGAAGAACAATCGAATTGCCGTCGAACACAAACCGGGCACGCGCGACACGTTCTTTATGAACGTGGTGTACGATCCCGATGATCCCGACGCCGGTCGCCGGTACAAGGCGCTCTACGGTGACGTCAACCGCATTCCCATCGTCAGCCCGGACGGAGTTCGCTGGACGAAACTTGATGTGCCGCCGCTCGCGTCCAGCGACGAATCGAGCCTGGTGTATGACCGGAAAAACCGGCGATTTCTGGCGTGGCTGAAGACGGGGAACAAATACGGCCGGGCCCACAACCTGAC
>CAMAVF010000470.1 GCA_945861445.1 Planctomicrobium piriforme
GACCCGGTTGGCGCTGACCCGGTTGGCGCTTTGGTATCGTTTGACGAAATCCCCGCCAAATGCCGCCGAACGGCGTTTCGGGACACTCCCAGAGCCCCAGCAATGGCCCGCTGGGACATTCCCGTATCGCGTAACGACTTAATTGATAATGACTTGTCCATACTCAGTTGATGAGCCATCGCGGTCGCCTTTGGGTGTTTCTGGAGGACAGAAACATGCCAAGGAACAACAACGGCTCCCTTGATTCAACTGGTATCGTTTGAAGCGCCAATCACTGGTATCGTTTGGGCGCCAACTGACACGATGTCGGGTTGAAGCGTTAGGTGAATTGTCGCCATGGACTTAACGATTGATCGCGTCGTTGCAACAAGACTCAACGATTCCGCTTGCATTCAACCAGATCTTGGCAGGTCTTCCGTTTTCTGTCCGGGCGTTGCGGAAGTATTGTAACCTGCCCGTCGAACGACCCATGCGAATAGCAGGCCAGCAATACAGAGCTGCAAACAAATCGTCCCCACTATACCGGGTACCAAAGCACTTATCAGAGACACTGGACCAGAGGCAGGGGCAACGATTTCCGAGCCATCGAGTCGACGGTATCGACCTTGATAAAATGTGTATTGTGAGACGATACCGCGAGCATAGGCGATGCGATAGGTAACAATCTCAGCCCCCTGGAGTTTCGCAGACGGGGGGGCCCGATCGGAGAATTGGATGGTGCCGTCATTTTGTCGCCAGTCTGACCACCGCAGGATATGCACACATGCAGGCAATCCCGTGTCCATGATGCTGTGGACTTCGGCACCACCAACCGCTACAGCGACGATGGTAGGCACAAAAGGCGTGACGCATGCTCCGAGAAGCAAAAGAAGGGCAACGGTGACAGCCGCGAAATTGATTAGACGGTATATCATGCATTCCCGCCTAACGCCCAGGGGAACCCGCGTTGTGCCGCGCGAGCGATATTGAATGCATTCCAATCCCGGCCACGGCACAATGTCGGGTTGAACCGTTAGGCTACTATTGGATGCTGAGCAATTTGATCTCGAAATTCAAAACTGCATTTTTAGGTATTCCGGGAACAGCTTGATCGCGATAACCAAGATGCGGGCTGATTCTTAGATTGCGAACTCCACCGACGCCCATTCCGACGACGCCTCGTTCTAAACCCGCGATCAGCCGCCGTTGCCCGATGCGGAACACTTCGGTCCCATTGCCAAACTGGTCCCCACGGTTGAGCCAACCACGCCATTCAATGGCGACCGTAGCGCCGATTTCGGCCACCGCACCGCTCCCAACGGTAACGTCTTCAATCGTTAATCCACTGAGAACGCCCAAAGCTGCCACTGCCTAACTTGTTGATAGATCGTTTCTGCGCAATACCTTCAGGTCGCAGATTCGCGGCCTGTCACGTCTGCCGTGTCTTGCCGCAAGTTGAAGTATATTCAATGCTGACTGGGATGTCACGGAAAACATGACGTGAGAGATTTGAGGATTTGAGACAAAAAAATGGTGGGACAAAAAGATGAAGCTGAAAGTCCATTTCATCCCGACTTTTTCTTGTTCTGAGAGACAGCTCTCGAATGAGTAATCCTCGTTCGGTCAACACTGACAGGAACAAATCAGGGATCGCGTCAACCAACGCATTCTATCTTTTTGTCCCATCATTTTTTTGTCCATAACACGCTCCGCTAAAGGACAGGCATATTAGCGGCAGGAGTGTTTCTGGGGGCGTTCTTCGCTTTGAACCGAAATCACATACTGTCTGGAGATTCATTCTCGAGAGAAAATAGATGCCTGTCCTTTGAGATCCCTTAAGATCCCTTAATGATTACACGCTAAAGTCGACCGCAGCACAACGTCGGGTTGAACCGCATGTCAGGCATAAATGTACATTTAAACAGTGCTGTCACGATTCAAATCAGTAAATGGATATACGCCTGCGGATTTGAGTGCCAATTCCACACGGGTACGCTTTCCCGCGCGACAAAAAGATAATTCCTTTGATGTGATCCCAATACACAGCAGCAGCCCGGCGTTTCGCCCAAGGACTTGAAAGCGGCCATAGTCGCAAAACAAGAACGCGGCAATTGTCGAACCATCAGGCGTCGCAGGCCCGATTTCCATTGTTTCTCCGGGATTCAGGGCAGCTTGCAGTGTATAGTGAGCTAGCTGGCTGATTATGCGCGGTCCCCATTCGTCGTCCGCGCGATGACCAATTGCCAATTCGTAGTTCCCCTGATCGTTCGGGAGCTGCTCATTATTGCCAATCAGTTCCGATGTCGCAGCAATCACGCCGTTGACATGGCCCCGAAAAAAGACGATGTCTGCGGCGCCACCGATGTCAGCGCCGAGGTCAAACGGCACCGGCGCGTGACCGACAATATCATCGGACTTGCCAAGAAGGGCTTCCATTGCGGCAATGCGGGCGTTCCACCAGAGTGTCCAGTGGTCGTCTTCAGGAACATTGCTTGCCATTGAACTCCACCGCCAAACTTGGTTATCGATCGTTTCTGCGTAATACCTTTAGGCCGCAGATTCGCGGCCTATCACGTCTGCCGTGTCTTGCCGCAAGTTGAAGTATATGCAATGCTTACTGGGATGTCACGGAAAACATGACGTGATCGATCGGTTCTCAATATCCCCAAAGTAGCCTTCACGTTCCACGTGAAGTCAGCCGAACTCGCTGTCGGCTTGGAAGACCTCACACCCCCTCGGGCGCGCAGTCGACGTCTTGTGCGGTCGCGTCTTCTACGATCAACGGTTTTGAGACTGATGATGCCGATCGTGCGCTCGGCTGACTTCACGCGGAGCGACGAAGGCTACTATCTTATTCTGCGCGCCAGTTCGGGGGCGCACATGGATTAGAAAGCTTGGCATAACTGCCGGCTGGGGTTGGGGTTCGGGTTTTTGAAACGCTTGAAATTGTGGAAAATCGCTGCATTTTGATGCCTCTTGAAAATTGGCCGGAAGAACGGGGGTGGTTAGAACCGGGGCTGGGGCGTCAGGTTCTGCGGGGTGCTCGCGGAGTGAGGCTGTCTGGTGATTCGATCGGGAATGGTGCAGCATGGAACTCGACATGGTGAACTTGGCGGATGTGGCGAAGGATGTGGGAGTGAGCGGTAAGCGGAGGGATCCGTGGGGGGAGTTGATGTTGCAGGCGGAGGGGCTCGTCGGGCGCGGGGTGTCGAAGCTGGAGATCGAGGAGGCCCTGATGCAGTTTGTCCGCAAGCAGGGTTGGCCGGAGAAAATGCGGGCGATGGTGTCGCAGATCGTGCAGCAGGTTCAACAGCAGAAGTCGACTGCCGAGGCGGAAGCCTCGCGGCTGGCGACGGTGGAACAGATGGAGGTGGTGTCGCTCGCGGAGGTCGAGCCGCTGGCCGTGCAGTGGTTGTGGCCGGACAAGATTCCGCTGGGGACCGTGACCGTGATTTATGGTGAGGCGGCGATGGGGAAGACGTCACTCGTCTTGGATCTGGCGGCACGCGTTTCTCGCGGGGCGGCGTGGCCCGATGGGACGACTGGCCCAGGGATGGGCGAGGTGCTGATTCTGAATGGCGAGGATCATCTCGACGAAACGATTGTTCCGCGTCTGATGGGGAGCGACGCGGATCTGACGAACGTCGAGGCGATTACCCGGATCCAGGTGGGTGCAGGCACGCGGGCGAGCCGGCAGCGTCGGTTTAGTCTGGAACGCGATCTTCCCGCCTTGCGGCAGCAGTTGGATTCACTGTGCGCGGGGCAGTTGGTGATCATTGATTCGCTGGAGGCGTTCTGCGGGACACTCGGGCGGGCTCAGGTACGGGCCGTGCTGGCCGAGTTGGAGGACCTGGCTGTGGAATACGGCGTGGCGATCGTCGTGGTGTCGGCGGGGACCAAGTGTGATCTGCCGGTGAAGAATGTCTGGCGAGTGGACTGTGATGTGCTGGATGCCGGGTTGCGGTGCTGGGTTCCGGTCCGGTGCAACTGGGGACCCTTGCCGGCCGGGTTGGCGTTTCGCGTGACGTCGGACAAGATTGTCTGGGAGACGCGAGCGGAGTCGCCGACTGCGGACCGCTCGCGCGGGGCGACTCCCAAGCAGGAAAAGAGTTGTCAGTTGAAAGACCAGGCCGAGTGGTTGAAGACCCATCTGGCCGACGGGCCGCTTCCGGCGACGCAAGTCGTGGCCGCGGCCAGTACGGCGGGTTGGTCAGCGGGCCAGGTACGTCGGGCTCGGGAAGCGCTGCGCTTGGTGTGTTCCAAAGAGACAACGGCGAACGGACAGTGGGTGTGGGAATTGCCGAATCGGCCAGATCGGACCGTGGCGGGACTTGTGAAACTCCACGGAGAGCGCTCGAGGTTGGGAATCGAAGGTGTCGAAGATGGCAAAGATGTCGAAGATGCTGTGACGGTGTCGGCATAGCCCGGATTATTCATCAACCGCTGGGCGCTAGCCCACGGTTAGCACCATCCCCGAAGAAACCGGACGCTAGCGCGTTCCGGCTGATTGGTGCGGTGTATTGGGCAGGGTCGAAGGTGTCGAAGATGGCAAAGATGTCGAAGATGTCGGCATCGCCTGGCAGGTCACGGCTGTGCCTGAAGTGCCGAATAATACTATTCCCAATAATTACCAGCGCGTTTCTGCGTAGGGAGCGTGACAGACGGTGCGGACGATGTCGGTATCGAGGCAGGTGGCTCGCCAGGCCGTTTCGGCTGCATCAAACAAATCATCTACGGTTTCGTACTTCCGATTCGACCAGTGATG
>CAMAVF010000471.1 GCA_945861445.1 Planctomicrobium piriforme
TGCCCGCGAATACAAGCTCGAAGCGCAAGTTTTGAAGTTGCGCAGTTTGGTCTGTGGGATGGGTCTCCGACCCGTCCGAGCCTTTAACTACCGACCTGGAACTAAATCAACGCCTCGCGCAATCCGCGAGTTGTGAAACGTCTGCCAGGTCGAATATTACAGGCTCAGACGGGTCAGAGACCCATCCCACGTTACTGGCAGCGCCACTTTAAAAGCTCTTGCCGAGCCGTCGGGCTACGGATCTCGCGGGTGATCCAATCCGTTTTTCATCCGTGGCTAAAATACTCCGAAATCGAAACCAAGCGATGGGCGTTGCAGACACACCGGATTCGACCCTGACATCCGAGGCGGACGTCACGTGTCCCGTCTGCGGTTGTGCGTGTGACGACTTGACATTGACGTTCGCTGGAGACCGTGTCGTCGACACCCAACGGGCCTGCGGGCTGGCTGATCCGTGGTTTCGAGAGCAATCAACCGCGCGGCCGGAGGTCGCCGAACTTGCCGGACAAGCTGCGTCCCTGAATGACGCGCTGGACCGAGCCGCGCGGATCCTGGCCCGGGCTGATGCTCCGTTGGTCTATGGCCTGTCGCGCAGCAGTACCCCCGGACAACGCGCTGCGGTTCTGCTGGCCGATCATCTCGGCGCGATTGTGGATACGACGGCTTCGATTTGTCATGGTCCCTCCATCATGGCCGTGCAACAAATTGGAGAATCCACCTGCACTCTCGGCGAGATCCGCAATCGGGCCGACCTGGTCATCTTCTGGGGCTGCAATCCTGCGGTGACACACCCTCGCCACGCCGAACGCTATTCGGTCTTCTCGACCGGTCTCTTGATACCCCGCGGCCGCGCTGACCGCACGGTGATCATGATTGGTGATGCACGACACGTTCATGACTGGCGTTTGGACTCGGACGGTTCGTTGCCCGACCAGGTCATTGCCATCCCTCCCAAACGCGATTTCGAAGCGCTGACTGCCTTGAGAGCGCTGATCGCGGGAAAGCCTCTGGCTGACGAAGCACGGCTGTCGGAGACGCTGGGAGTTTCTGTCCAAGTCCTGGCGGATCTCGCCAGGCAGATGAAATCGTGTCGGTGCGGCGTCGTGTTCTTTGGCCTGGGGCTGACTGAAACGCAGCTCGACACGATGACGGAATCGTCCGGCCTGGGTCATCTGAACGTGGAAAACCTGCTGAAACTGGTCAGGGAGTTAAATGGCTTTACCCGTTTCCACGCCCGGCGCATGCGTATTCAAGGGGACGTGACGGGGGCCGACAGCGTGATGTGCTGGCAGACGGGTTACCCGTTCAGCGTCAGCCTGTCTCAGGGCTACCCACGTTATAATCCGGGTGAATTCTCGGCAAACGAGGTTCTCGAACGGGGTGAGACCGATGCCTGCCTGTTGGTCGGGACCGAGACGATTCCGTTTTTTTCGCCGGCCGCCAGACGGCATCTGGAAACGATTCCCTCTATCGTGCTGGATTATCCGGCTACGGTGTCTGATCTGATTCCAACGGTGAAATTCACGACCGCGGTCTACGGACTGCACGCACCGGGCACGATCTATCGGATGGACGAAGTGCCGATCGGCCTGCGGCCGGGGGCAAACACGAATTATCCCACCGACGAGACAATCCTTCAGGAATTGCTGAAACGCACTTGAATTGCAGAGCTCAACATTGCGTATCCCTCGACGAAATTGTGTCTGTCGAGTATCCATATAGATTGATCCATAGCCGTGAAGCTAGCGCACCCCAGAGATCTTAGAAACCGTGCCACGGCTCTCGCACTCGCACAAGGACAGATTCATGAAGTGGAATGTGCTCGGTTTAATAGTCTTTCTGGCAGCCTCGGCGGCGCAACTGGCGCCTGCCGCCGATCCCCTGGAATTGAAGAAGGGGGACCACATCTGCCTCGTCGGCAATACGCTGGCCGAACGCATGCAGCACAGTGGCTGGTTGGAAACGCTGCTGCACGCTCGCTTTCCGCAGCACGAACTGGTCATTCGCAATCTGGGTTATTCCGGCGATGAGATCACTGGGTTTCGTGATCCGAGCAAACGCTTGCGTTCCATGTCATTCGGCACGCACGACGAATGGCTGTCGGCCAGTGGCCCAGTTCCTCAACCGCAGAAACTCAACAAGGATGCACCCGTAAGTGCCAATCGCTTTGCCCTGACGAACACCAAAGCCGACGTGATTTTCGCCTTCTACGGTTACAACGAATCTTTCGCGGGTGAAGCGGGTCTGTCGACGTTCAAGCAGGACGTGGAGGCCTTCATCAAGCACACGGCCGCTCAGAAGTACAACGGCAAGTCAGCGCCGACGTTGGTCCTCTTTTCGCCCATCGCTCATGAGTACATCAACGATCCCAATTTGGTCGGCAAGCCGGAAGTCGTTGCGGCGAATGCCCGCATCAAGCTCTATGCCACCACACTCGCCGAAGTCGCCAAAGCGAATGGTGCGCTGTTCGTTGACTTGTTCGGCCCTACCGTCGAGTATTTCAACAAACCGGTAAAGCCGCACAACAATACCATTAACGGAGTTCATCTGAATGAAAAAGGTGATATGTGGGTAGCCGCTTATGCTATGGATCAAATCGCCGGCAACTGGCAGGAGACTGTGAAAGGCGAATGGTGGAAAACGCTGGAAAAGCTGCGTTCCGCGGTCAACGATAAGAACTGGTACTGGTATCACCGCTACCGCGCCACAGACGGCTACTCGACCTACGGCGATCGGGCGTTCTTGAAATTTGTCGGCGGGCAGTCAAATTACGAAGTCGGGCAGAAGGAACTCGAAGCTCTGGACGTGATGACGTCCAATCGTGATGCGGCGGTCTGGGCTGCGGCTCAAGGTAAAGATCACAAGGTTGAAGACAACAATTTGCCGGCGTTCATCTCCGTCACCACCAACAAACCCGGCCCCCTGCCTGGTGGCAAGCACGCGTTTCTCGGCGGCAAAGAAGCCATCGAAAAGATGACCGTGCACAAGGGAATGAAGGTCGAACTGTTTGCCTCGGAAGAGCAGTTCCCGGAACTTATTAACCCCGTGCAGATGGCGTTCGATACCAAGGGCCGCCTGTGGGTCGCCACCTGGCCGACCTATCCCCACTGGAAGCCGACCGAAAAGATGAACGACGGTTTGCTGATCCTGGAAGATACCAACAACGACGGCCAGTGCGATGTCGTGAAGACCTTCGCGGGCGACCTGCACAATCCGACCGGATTCGAGTTCTGGAACAACGGCGTCATCGTGGCTCAGGGCCCCGACATCCTGTTCCTGAAGGATACCAACGGCGACGACAAGTACGATGTGAAAGAAAGAATCATTCACGGAGTGGATACTGCGGATACGCACCATACAGCAAACAGTTTTGTACTCGATCCGGGCGGAGCGATCTATTTCCAGGAAGGCACGTTCCATCATTCGCAGGTGGAATCGCCGTGGGGACCCGTTCGTCGCGTCGCCAATGGGGCCGTCTTCCGTTACGAGCCGCGGGCCCAGAAATTCGATGTCTATGTTTCGTTCGGATTCGCCAATCCACACGGACATGCCTTCGATCATTGGGGGCAGGACCTCGTCTACGATGGAACGGGAGCCAATCCCTATCACGCCGCATTGTTCTCGGGCGACATTGATTTCCCGAACAAGCATGCTCGCCCGCCACAGGTTTATGCACAGCGCACGCGGCCCTGTCCTGGCGTGGAATTCCTCAGCAGCAGCCACTTCCCGGAAGAACTCCGCGGCAATCTGCTGGTCGGCAACGTGATCGGATTCCAGGGTATTCTGCAATATAAGATGACCGACAAATCAGCCAGCTTCGGCGCGACCGAAGTCGAGCCCATCCTCTTTTCATCCGACCCCAATTTCCGTCCCGGCGATCTCGAGACAGCTCCCGACGGAACGATCTACTTGACCGATTGGCAGAACCCGATCATCGGACACATGCAGCACAATCTCCGCGATCCCAGCCGTGATCGGATTCATGGCCGTGTCTATCGCGTGCGTGCTGAAGGTCGTGACCTGCTCAAGCCGGCTCCGATTGCGGGTGAACCCATCGCGAAGTTGCTGGACCTGTTGAAAGAGAAGGACGACCGTGTCCGCTATCGGACTCGGATCGAACTATCCGGCCGCGACAGTGGCGAAGTGACCAAGGCCGCGCAGGCGTGGCTGGCAGCACTCGACACCAAGGACCCCGCTTACGAACATCATGCCCTGGAAGCCTTGTGGCTGCATCAAAGTCACAATGTCGTGAACGAACCTTTGTTGAAAAAGACGCTGCGTTCCCCCGACTTCCACGCCCGGGCCGCGGCCACGCGTGTCTTGTGTGCCTGGCGTGACCGGGTTGCCGACGTCCTCGAGTTGTTGCGAGCCCAGGTCAATGACGAACACCCCCGCGTCCGTCTGGAAGCCATTCGCACCCTCAGCTTCTTCACCGGCTCACAAGCCGAGAAGGCGTTGGAAGTCGCAGTGGAATCGCTGATTCATCCCCAGGATGAGTACCTGAAAGTGCAACTAGACGAGACGAACAAGACACTGGACCGACGTGTGAAGGCTTTGCCGAAGAAGTGAAATCGCCCACGAATCAGAGCCCTGCCACTCGTCGCGTTGACGAATGGCAGGGCCTTCTGTTTGCAGATTGCGAGTCGCGACCGTCAGCCCCCCGCGAATCGTATCTCCCCTCGCCTCGGTACTCCGGGGAGAGGGGCTGGGGGTGAGGGGAAAACTGAAT
>CAMAVF010000472.1 GCA_945861445.1 Planctomicrobium piriforme
ACGGAGAAAGCCTGCTGCAACTTCGGGCCGATTCCCTGAGCGACTCGGAGCCCCTCGTCAAATTCTGGACCCACTGGAGAGCCGGCCAATCCGGTTCGAATTGCTACCGAACTGCCGCCGTCTAATCGACATTCCGGGGAATGCACCCCACGGTCGCCAACTCGACTCCACTGAATTTTGAAACCACTGACCAGTTCATACTGACGGTACGCGTGACGGACAATAGCAGTCCGATCCCAAATACCGCCGATGCAACCGTGGTGATCGATCTGGAGAATGTTCAAGAAGGGGCCGTGCTCACAATCCCCATTCCTCAAGGAACATTCCACATCGGAAGTGATCCGGCGTTTGTCTCGCCGGATGCGACGTTCACCTATGATGACGTTTCGAATCCCAACTACGCGGGTGCCCGGCTGACGGTCTCGATCGTCGCCGGCCGTGGAAAACGCGACAAGCTGAGCGTCTTCAAGAAGGGCGACGGCAATAACGAGATCGATGTGAAAGGTCGCCGCATCTATTTCAATGGAGAATTGATTGGCAAGTCCAAGGGAGGCCGCGGTAATGTTCACCCTGACCTGGTCATCACATTGACCGGTTCAGCGACGACAGCCGCCGTGGACAACCTGGTTCGCCGAATTAATTTCCGGGCCAAGACCGATGTGGGGACGACTCGCACCGTAACGATGCAAGTCACCAATATTGGTGGAGTCGATAGCAACATTGCCACCCGCGACATCGCGGTCGTCAACTAGGCCTGACCCGTTAAGTAGCTGCGTTAAGTAGCTGACTAATCTTGGAGCCCGGATGGGGAAGCGATTCCTCATCCGGGCTTCTGCGTTCTGGGGTGACGAGTCAGGGAATGACGAATGACGCATGAATGTCGATTGACCAGCCGAGAAGTGGCGTGTTTGGTCATTGGTGATTAATTCGTCATTCGGATTTCGACATTCGTCATTTCTCAATTCCCGGGTCGTTCTTGATCGTTTTGCGGACTCCGAGTAAGATCCAGACCACAATCTGGTTCCTTCAATCTCACCCCGGATAAAGTTTCTCGCACGCCGATCATGTCGAAAGTCACCGATATTCGCATTGTCGACGCTGTTTGCTCGTTTGAGCCAATCAAGTTCCGCACTCCGCTCAAATTTGGCGGCCGGATCATTGATACCTCCGAGTTGATCAACGTTGAAATCAAGGTCGAAACCCGTAACGGCCGACACGCAGTGGGTTTGGGCAGTATGCCCCTCGCTCAGGCCTGGGCCTGGCCCTCGGCAACCGTGTCGTCCGATCAGACGGCCGCAGCGATGCGGCAGTTTGCTCTTGAAGCGACCGATATGCTGGCCGCCTATCCCGATTTCGATCATCCGCTCGACATCATCTACCGGATCTCCGCCGAGTATGCCCACCTGGGGCAGAAGATCTCGCGGCAGTTGAAACTCGCCGAGGTGATGCCGCCGCTGGCCGAACTGGTCGCCGCCAGTCCGCTGGATGCCGCTGTGCATGATGCCTACGGACGCGTCCACGGGATCAACAGTTACAACGCCTTGTCCAAGGAGTTCGTGAACTTCGATCTGTCGGAGTATCTCGACAAGCAGTTTGCTGGCGAGTACCTCGACAAATACACGTTGCGGACCCCCAAGGCCAAGCTGCCATTGTATCACCTGATTGGTGCTGTCGACCCATTGACGATGGAAGAAGTTCAGAAACCCGTCGGTGACAAGCTACCCGAAACTTTGGGGCAATGGATCGCAGCCGACGGTCTGACGCATCTCAAGATCAAGCTGGCAGGTGACAATCTGCAATGGGATATCGATCGCGTCCTGGCTGTCGACAAGGTGGCGACTGAAGCCCAAGCCAAACGGGGTTGCACTCAGTGGTTCTATTCGCTGGACTTCAACGAGAAGTGCGCGAATGTGGAATACGTGCTGGAGTTTCTCAAGAAAATCCAAACACAGTCACCAGCGGCGTATGATCGAATTCAGTACATCGAGCAGCCGACACATCGCGATCTGAAGGCGCATCCCGAAAACAAGATGCATGCGGCGGCCAAGTTGAAGCCGGTCGTCATTGACGAATCGCTGATCGACTACGAGAGCCTGCTGCTGAGCCGGGAACTGGGTTATTCCGGCGTGGCGCTCAAGGCCTGCAAAGGGCACACGGATGCTCTGTTGCTGGGAGCGGCCGCTCAGAAGTTTGGGATGTTCCTCTGCGTACAGGATCTGACCTGTCCGGGTTTTTCATTCCTGCATTCCGCCAGCCTGGCAGCCCGCATTCCCACGGTCGCGGCGATCGAAGGCAACGGCCGGCAATACTGCCCCGGAGCCAACCGTGCCTGGAAACCCCGCTATCCCACGATGTTCGACATCAAGGATGGCACCGTGGGCACCGCCGCCTTGGACGGCGACGGGCTGGGGTTCTAGATTTTGCTTCTTCGTAGGCGAGCGTCCGGCGTAAGCCGGATGGTTTTTGGCGACTGTAAATCACCTTCGGCTCAATTCGAATCGTTTAACCCAACCGTTCATCGAGTGGTAACTCACAAGGGGAGCGCAAGTTGTGCAGATAAGGTTTCCCGCGCCTTTGCACTATGTTCACCTCCCAGATTGTTGACAGCACTTCTTGTTTTGGCAGGCTGCAATCACCAGTTCTGCGACTTTTATCGTCGCGATCTAATGATTTGGGGCAACTTGATCGGTGTCTCAACTCGCCAAAAACCATCCGGCTTATGCCGGACGCTCGCCTATGAAGAACTCGCCTACGAAGAGGCGGGGCGGGGCCGATCGCCCGGCATCAGATCACTTGATGTCAGCGCCAAATCGCGGAACTGAGTTCCCCGGTCCACGAAATTGCGGAACCAGTCGTAACTCGCGCAGCCCGGCGATAACAATAGAATATCCCCGGGCTCGGATTGCGCTACGGCCCAGTGGAAGGCGGCAGTAAAGTTTTCGCAGACACGCCGGTGGATGCGCTGTGCAGGGTCGAGTTGGTCGAGCAGTTCGTTCAAACGGGGGCCGGTTGTGCCCATCAGCGCGACAGCCTTGACCTGTTTGAACACGATGGCCCGAGCCATCTCGAAGAGATCACTGCCTTTGTCATACCCGCCGGCAAATAGAATGATCGGTTGCTCAAAAGCCGCCAAGGCCACGATCGCCGATTCCGGGGTCGTCGCCAGCGAGTCGTTAAAAAAGCAGCGGCCTGCCACTTCCGCGACAAGTTCCAATCGATGCGGCAATGCCTTAAAGCCCCGCAGTCCGGATTCCATCGCTGCCGCAGAGACCTCTAAGGCACAGGCGGCGCACGCAGCTCCCAAGGCATTCTGGAGATTGTGTGAGCCCGGTAGCTGCACCCATTCTGGCACTGCGAGTTCCGTTTCCGTACCCCCGTTACGGAAGACCGCCAAACGTCGGCGATGAAGAAGAAACAGGCCATCTCTCCCCGCATCGGACAATCCGAAATACAAGGTCCGTCCGACCGTGGGCCAGGTGACTACATCCGGATCGTCCTGATTGAGAATGGCGATGTCGCGGGGAGTCTGCCAGCGCAGGATGGCTTGTTTGGCGTCGCGGTAATTTGACAGCGTACCGTGTCGATCCAGGTGATTGGCTGAGAAATTGGTGACAATCGCGACGTGCGGGCTGCGTTGCAACCGGTCCAGATCCTCCAACTGAAAGCTGCTGAGTTCCAATACGACGGCGTCGTCCGGCTGAATCTGATCGACGACCGGCAACAGACTCCGGCCAATGTTTCCCCCCAGCCAGCAGGTGCGTCCGGTCGCCTGTAGGATCGCATGAGTCATGGCAGTCGTGGTCGATTTGCCATTGCTGCCGGTCACGGCAACGACGGGTGCCCGGTTCAGTTCCCAGAACAGGTTCATTTCGCTGGTCAGAGGTACGCCAGCCGCGATCGCGAGCTGCAAATAGGGATTGTCCTTCGGAACAGCCGGACTGACGACAATCAGTTCGGCAGCGGTGAAGTCATCTCGTTGATGCCCCCCCAGGTGATAAGTGATGCCACGAGTCTGTGCCAGTTGAGCCAGCGGTTCCGCGAGATCGGCCGCGGATCGCAGGTCCGTCACGGTAATCCGCGCACCTTGTTGCGCAAGAAACTGGACCGCTCCCAGGCCGCCCCCGAAACTCCCCAGGCCCATGACGGTGATGCGTCGGTCGGTAAACTCCTTGCGCGGCATAGTCGTTGATCTGCGAGGTCGGTGGCACTGCTGCTTGTAGCCGCTGTCGCCAGACTGCGGGGCAACGCCGTGAAGGATTTTTGTCAGGGTTTATTGCACTGATACGACCCAAATCGTGATTCGAGTTGATGGGAGGGCGAGGCTCCCGCCGAGCCGCATAGTCTTGCGAGGGTCGATAAACGCTTGCGGTTCGGCAGGAGCCTCACCCTCCCATGGCGTCGAAATATCCTTCACGGCGTAGACTGCGGGGGCGCGTCCTACGAATGTCCGCGAAATGTTATCAGAACTGGCGTCGCCTGAGGTTTCGTAAACCATTAGAGCATGTTTGAAAAGGGAGGGCGAGGGACCCAGAGGGTACCCCCAGGGCCATCGCCTATTTCACAAAGCCGAGTTTGGTGAAGAGTCGTAAAGAATGACGGGCAAAACTGCGGAGCGTCTGTGTGAATTTCGTCGTTCCTTGATCGCGCAACCAATTCAGTGCGGCATTTCGTAGTGCCGCGAGGTTCT
>CAMAVF010000473.1 GCA_945861445.1 Planctomicrobium piriforme
GAATCGCTGCTGGAATCGGCCCAGAAGAAGCGACTCCATGTGCAGATGATTTATCTGTTTCGCTATATGTCCGCGATTCAGGACCTGCTGGCACGCGTAAAACGCGGGGAACTCGGGACTATCTATGAGTTTCGCGGTCGCTTGCCCAAAGATCTGTTGTTGTATGATGAATACGTGCGCGAACTGAGTAGTTATCCTGGCGGCATTTTTTTCGAGATGGCCGGTCATTTGGTGGATCTGATCGTCGCCACAATGGGCAAACCACAGGCGATCTCCCCGTTCCTGGCGCATCATCACACGGTCCACGACCCGTCTACCGAGCGTCAGTTCGTTGACAATGGGGTGGCGGTTTTTACTCAGCCGCAGGGATGGGGGATAATTGAGGTCCCTGCCCTGGAGATCGCACCGCACTCACGTAGAATTGAAGTCTACGGGACCGAAGGAGCGTGCGTGATTCCGCATCTGGGCAGCGGGCATCTAGGGAACCGTCAGGTGCAACCCATTGATGTCTTTCGCCGGGGACAACCCGACTGGGAACGCGTCGAATTGCCAGCGGCGACATTACAAATCAGTGACCTGCGAGAATTCGCGGCAGTCATTACCGGCCAGAAATCACCCGATTTCACCCCCGAACACGATCTGGTCGTCCACGAAGCCTTGCTGCGAGCGAGCGGCATGTGGCGTTAGGCTGTTCCAGTGTGGTTTCGATAACGACTCACATGGTGTAGGATGGCGTTTTCGGGCCTGCGGAAGTATGCGAAATTGCCTATTCGAGAGGAAAGTATTGCGGTATGCCGGATGCTATTGAGGTGATGCCTGTTGCGGGCTCGGTTCAGGGGCGAATTCGTCCCCCGGGATCCAAGAGTCTCACCAATCGAGCCTTGATCGTGGCCGCATTGGCCCACGGATCGTCACGTCTGCAGGGAGTCCTCGACAGTCAGGATACCCGCGTCATGATCGACAGCCTGCGACGACTGGGTTTGCAGGTGCAACATGATGCCGCGGCGTGTACCGTCGACATTGCAGGCTGTGCTGGAAAGATTCCCAACTCGCAAGCCGATTTGTGGCTCGAAAACAGTGGTACCAGCATCCGGTTTCTGACGGCGATGTGCGCCCTCGGGCAGGGAGTGTATCGACTCGACGGCAACGAGCGGATGCGCGAGCGCCCGATTGGTGAATTGGTCAAAGGGCTCCAGCAACTGGGTGTGGATCTGCAGTGCGAACTGGGCACCGAGTGTCCGCCGGTGGTGGTGCGGGCGTTGGGTTTGCAAGGAGGCGTCACGCACGTCCCGGGCAGCGTTTCGAGTCAGTTTTTGAGCGCCCTGCTGATGGCCGCTCCGGCAGCCAATGGGCCGCTGGATATTCAGATCGACGGACCTCTTGTTTCTGAACCGTATATCGATATGACGATGGGGGTCATGGCGAAGTTCGGGGTTCAAGTCCAGACGCCCGAAGCTGGGCTGTATCGCATCCAGCCACAGGGCTATAAATCGAATCAATACGACATCGAACCCGATGCCTCGGCGGCGAGCTATTTCTTCGCCCTGGCGGCCATCACCGGCGGTGAGATCACCGTCGAAGGTTTGTCGAAATGGTCGCTGCAAGGTGACATCCATTTCGTCGAGGCCCTGGAGCTGATGGGCTGCAATATCCGTTACGATCAGGATTCGGTCACGGTGCGGGGCAAGCCGTTGCGCGGCATTGAAATCGACATGAATGCCATCAGCGACACCGCGCAAACGCTCGCCGTTGTGGCTCCGTTTGCCCAGGGCCCCACACGGATCTACAACGTCAAGCATATGCGGTTTAAAGAGACGGACCGCATTACGGCCCTGGTGACGGAACTGCGTCGACTGGGATTGCAGGTGGACGAAGCGGAAGACGGTCTGACCATCCATCCCGGTCCAATAAGCCCGGCCACGATCGCGACGTATGACGATCATCGGATGGCGATGAGTTTCGCCTTGATCGGGGTGAGAACCCCAGGCATTCACATCGCGAATCCCGGTTGCACCGCCAAGACGTACCCCCGCTTCTTCGACGACCTGGCCGCATTGACGAAGTTGCAGTAACGACGCGGATTTGCCGCCGTCGCCGTTGGCTCCGGGTTAAACGATGGAGAGGGCTATCATTGTTTAACCGGGAGCCAACGGCGACCGCGCTCATCATTTCGCGGCGGGCTTTTTCACTGCGGCCGGTTTATCTGTCTTGGGCGATTCCACGGCCTTGGCCTTGGCATGAACGGGGATCAGCTCAATCGTCACCGGCGTATCGACCTCAGGCAGCCGTTCCGTCCACGCTTCGAACAACAGGTCCGCGGAACCGCTGCCGCTGCGCGTGGCGATGTCCAGCGTCGCACTGCTGAAGTTGGCCACGCAGATCAAGTCGCCATCTTCGGCCCGGTAGTACTTCTCCTTGGTCTGTTCATCTTCGTAGAACCCGCTGCCCGCGAAGACCCAATGGGCATCCATCTGACGAGGTTGCGTGCGCGCATGAAAACTCTCGATCGCTTTGCGGAAGACCTTGTCCTGGGTCATCGCCAGGTAGCGTTTCTTGGCCTCGTCCGTCATCGGTCCGTACCAGAGCAACTCTTTATTCTTCGCATCAAATCGCATCTCATCCAGACGTTCGGTGATTTTGACATCGGGAGGCATTTTTTCCAGTTTTTCGGAGTAGAAGCGGTGCGTCGCATAACGGATCAGTTCTTGAGCCGGCACGCGGTGCAGCTTGCCGTTGCTATCAGTCCATTGGACGAAGATGTCGATCTGTTGTCCGGTGGGAGGTTTAAATTTGGGATCGAACTCCACAGCCTTCCCCTGCTCTGCCCCGAGTGCCAGCAGGCCCGCATGGACCACGTACGCCTTGGTATCGACGCTCAGAATCGCTTCGTGCTCCTTGGTTTGCTTCAGACAACACAAGAGTTCCAACGTCCCTTTCTTCAGGCAGACGCGTCCCTTTAATACCAGACGCTTGTTGACCGCATCGAGCAAAACAGTCTCTTGCTTGTTGAGCGGCTGCAGTTTGGCCGGGGCCGCGGATTTCTCGCCCGTCGAGGTGACGGGAGGCTTTTTGACGGGCGCGGGATCCGCCCCCAAGCACGCACACAGCACGATTGCAACTGCCCAGAACCGACATTGATGCAGAATTGTCATGGCAACCATCCTTATGGCCGAACAGTCGTCTCGGCTCGCTCATCTATCGACGTTGCGAATCGCTGTCACAGGATCAGCATTCTCAATTCAATTTCTGAGACTCCGGAATTGTACGGTACCCGCTCGCTGTGAACGAGCCTGAATGGGATCGGAAACTGCGGGAGATCGTGTTAAGCTGACGTTCGTAGTCGAACCGGTTGCATTCATTTCCAAAAACACGACGCTGGTAACAGCGAGATGGCGGATCAAGTTAAACTCCGCAATGCCGCCAGTTTCAGACTGCTTGTAAACACGACGAAGGCACAATTGTCATATGAAAATCACATTTCTCGGTGCCGCAGGCGAAGTCACCGGCAGTCAGCATTTGATCGAATGTGGCGACCTGCGCGTCTTGCTGGACTGCGGTCTGTTCCAGGGGCATCGCGAGGAATGCCGTCATAAGAATCAAACCTTCGCGTGCGTGCCCACAGAACTCGATGCGGTCATCTTGTCGCACGCCCACGTCGATCATTGTGGAAATCTGCCCGGACTCTATAAAGCCGGCTATCGCGGTCCCATCTTTTGTACCGATGCCACGGCCGACGTGGCCGATCTGATGATGATGGACTGTGCCAAGATTCAAGAGGAAGATTCTCGCTACTTGATGCGGCATCGAGCGACGAATCTTCCACCGATCCTGCCCCTCTATACGATGGAAGACGCCGAACATGTCGCCCGACTGTTCGAACCACTGTCGTATGGTGCCTGGCATGAGCTGGCTCCAGAACTGCGGATTCGCTTTCGTGACGCCGGGCACATCCTGGGCTCAGCGATTACCGAGATGGAATTTCGTGAGAAGAGCGATATTCGCCGGGTCGTCTTCACGGGCGACCTGGGACGTCGCAACCTGCCAGTGTTGCGCGACCCGGAACTCGTGGATGATTGCGAGATCTTGATCATCGAATCGACATATGCCAATCGGATTCACCCCGATCCCGGCGACCTGAAGGCCGCCTTGCTGAAGATCGTCCGCGAGGTCCAGGTTACGGGGGGCAAGGTGATCATTCCCGCCTTCAGTCTGGGACGCACTCAAAACGTCGTCTATTTCCTGAATGAGCTGCACAATTCCGGGGAACTTCCCAGGGTCCCTGTGTATGTCGACAGCCCCCTCTCCCGCAAGTTGACCGCAGTCCACAGCAAGCATGTGAGCATCCTGGATGCTGATGCCCAGCAGATGCTGCACTCGGATGAAGACCCGTTCATGTTTCCCGGACTAACCTACATCGGTAATCAGCAGGAGAGCATGGCGCTCAACCGTCAGCCCGGGCCGATGGTCATCATTGCCGCCAGCGGCATGTGTGAAAATGGCCGCGTGGTGCATCACCTGAAGCATGGAGTCTCGGACCCGAAGAACATCATCCTGATTATTGGTTACCAGGCCGAGAATACTCTTGGCCGCCGCCTGGTCGAACACCGGCCGTTTGTCCGCATTTTCAATCAGGAGTATCCACTCAAGGCGCGCGTCGAAACGCTAAATGGCCTGTC
>CAMAVF010000474.1 GCA_945861445.1 Planctomicrobium piriforme
AGGGCAAAGAGGAACTGCCGTTCCTGCAGAAAATGGAACAGGTCCGCGAGCTGGAACGCCGCTTGCGACAGCATCCCTGCGTCAAGCACACGATGTCGCTGGCGTCATTCTTCCCGACCGAAATCGAAGGGGGCGCTCTGGAAGTCATGGGCATCCTGAAAAAAGCCCAGGCACGGTCGGGTGAACAGGATTTTCTGTCACAAGGCGACCGCCTGTGGAGAATTTCGGCCCGTGTGAATATGCGACTGGAAAACGGCCCCACCACCGCCGAAATGTTGCAGCAATTCGAAGAACATCTGGCGGGGGCCAAGGTGACGCTGACGGGTGTCGCCCCCATGCTGGACAGTGCTCAGAACGAGATTTTCACAGGCTTCTGGCAAAGCTTTACGTCGGCATTCTGTATTATCTCGCTGGTGATGATCGTTTCCTTGCGATCATTCAAAACCGGCATGATCGCGATGGTGCCGAACCTGATTCCCATCTGGTTGGTGTTCGGCGTGGTAGGATTCCTGGGGCTAAATGTGGACATCGGCATGATGATGACAGGCAGTATCGCCCTGGGCATCTCGGTCGACTGTACGTTCCATTTCCTGGTCCGCTTCAAGGAGCGTCGTCTGGCGGGTGATTCCACCGAAAACGCGACCCTGGCAGCCCTGGAGCACACCGGACAGCCGGTGATTGACTCGGCCGTCGTTGGCAGCGTCGGCATGCTGGCTCTCACGCTGAGCAACTTCGCGCCGACCGCCCAGTTTGGTCTGTTGATGGCGGCGCAGATGGTGGCTTCGCTGCTGGGCGAACTGGTCCTGCTTCCGGCGTTGCTCTGCTTCCGCTGGCGAGCGGCGGACAGCGACGCTCAAGGTGCCGACGACGATCAACGAGCCGACGTGCTGGAAGTCCCGCAAATGCGAGCTCCGCACTATCTCGACAACCAGGGCCGCGTCGGTCAGGTTGCCTGAAGCACGGTTGGGTGTATTGGCAATCGTGCCGGTTGCGACGTGACCGCCTATACAAGCTCGAAGCGCAAGCGAGTGCATTTTCTGGTATGGGAAGTCGTGTGTGTCCCTTTCGTCCTTCGTGTTCTTTTGCATTTTGAAGGAACGCAAAGGACACAAGTTTCGATCCGCTCGCACGCGCTTTGAACTTGTATTCCATCAGCTTCCCCAAGCGTCCACAACGGGCATTCGGCACCAGTGAAAAGCACTTTCCGGCTCTTCGCGATTCAGTTCAGCGACAGACAATCCAATCGCAACTGCTTCACCATAAATCACTTGTGGCAATCGCAAGGATTTCAAAAAAGGCACTTGGCGGACTTTGCGGATCAGCGAACTGGCAACGGTTCTTCGGAACGTCGTGCAGGGACCGTACAATTCCTACCGATGGAGTTCTCAACAGAGGGCCCGACTCCGCAGTGCGGTTGCCCATTCTGTCTGGGGGCAGGGCATTAGCCCCTCGACCCTTGACAGGTATTGAGACTACAGCCAATGCAGGATAGTATGACACGTTTGACCGGGTCAGGGACGGCCACAGAGACTTTGAGATCTCAAACATTGGGAAGTCAGGGTATGGCCTACCATCTGCTGACCGGAGCCACCGGGCTCCTGGGTCGTTACATCTTGAAAGACTTGTTGCTGGCGAACGTGCCGGTAGCGGTCTTGGTGCGCCCCACACGGCGGGCGAATGTGCGGCAGCGCGTCGAAGCATTGATGTGCTACTGGGATGAACTTCTGGGCCGGCAGTTGCCGCGACCCGTCATTCTGGAAGGTGACATCTGCGAACCTGGTCTGGGTCTGGACGAGAAAGCGACCAAGTGGGCCTCGGAACACTGCGACACGTTCATTCACAACGCCGCCAGTTTGACCTTCATCAGCACTGGTCCCGACAGCGAACCGTGGCGGTCCAACAACATCGGAACTCAACATTGTCTCGAGTTCTGCCGGGGCACCGGGATCACCAAGTTCCATCACGTCTCGACCGCATACACCTGCGGACTGCGCGAAGGCAGGATTCTCGAAACCGAACTGGATGTCGGCCAGACACCCGGCAACGATTACGAGAAGAGCAAGATCCTGGCCGAGAAACTGGTTCACGCGGCAGACTTCCTGACGTCGCGAACCATCTATCGTCCGTCCATCATTGTGGGCGATTCGCAGACCGGATACACGAACACCTTCCACGGCTTTTACGCACCATTGCAATTGATGTGGATGGTCGGGAAGTCACGTGACAAAGATGAAACGGCCCTGCTGCATATCAAGGCGCGCCTTGCGCTGAATGGTCACGAAGGCAAGAACTTCGTGCCGGTGGAATGGGTGGCAGCCGTCACGGCCCACATCGTCACCCATCCTGAGCACCACGACAAGACTTATCACTTGACACCTCCACACCGCTGCCCGTCGCGTCTGACTCGTGATGTGCTGGAGCAGTCGCTGGGGTTTTACGGTTCAAAATTCAGTGGCCTCGACGGAAAGCTGGAAAATCTTGATGAGGACGAGCAACTGTTCTACGATCACATGACGGTCTATAACTCGTATTGGCGAGACGACCCCATTTTTGATCGCACCAATCTGCTGCACGCCTGCCCGCATTTGCCGTGTCCGCACGTGGATCGCGACATGCTGCTGCGGTTGTCGAAATGGGCGGTCGATTCAGAATTCGGCGGCGGCCGGCAGAAGGTCATCGATCCCGAGTTTGACACTCACGAGCATCTGGAATCGCTGCTGCAGTCTGCCCCTTCTGAGAAGCCCATTCCGTCTGTCGGACGGCTGTTGGGATTGCAGGTTGTCGGCCACGGCGGCGGGCAATGGCACATCGTCTGGCAGGACGGAAAGGTGATCGGGGCCGATGTCGGTCTATCCGATCGCTGCTCCGCGGTCTACGAGTTGAACGTCGGCACGTTTGCTTCCATGGCCAAAGGCAGCCTGACTGCCGCACAGGCCGTGGCCACGGGCGAAGTCGTGATTCTGGGGAATGGCCTCTCGAGACCGGAGCTTACGGGCGTCCTGCAACAAGTGGCCTCAAAGGCTGGTTAGGACCGGTGCATCAACAACTGTCGGTACGTGGCGGATGCTGCCAGCATCCGCGCCGACGCTAGCAGCGTCGGCCACGACAGTTATTGATTCCCCGGTCGTTAGTGCGCTACTTGGCCTTGATGTCATAGCAGTTGATGATGTCCTGCTCGCGCAAGTACAGCTTGCCGTTGGCGATCACCGGATGCGACCAACTGGGGCGTTCGCCACTGCCGGGAACCTTGAACGATCCGACCTCGACATAGTCCTCGGGACTGGCCTTCGCCAGCGCCATGATGCCGTTGGCAAACCGCACATAGAGCCGCCCGTCTGCGGCCACCAGCGACGCAGAGTTACCGCCGCTGCCACGCTTGGCCCATTTGACCGTCCCGGTCAACAGCTCGGCACAGTAGGGAATTCCCTTGTCGTCCGAGTCGCCATAAACATAGTCCCCGACGATGACCACACCGCCATGCTTGTTGGCCAGTTCGGGTTTCACCGGATAGATCTCTTCAATCTTGACCTTGCCGTCACCTTCGGGAACTTGCTTCAGCAGAGCGCCACCACGTTTGTAACCCGCCACGAAGAATACCAGGTCATCGCGTACTTGCGGCGTTGGAATAATCGCAGTCGTCTTTTCGACGGCATACTGCCACAACAGCACCCCGTCGCTCGCCCGAACTCCGATCGGCCCACTTGCCGTCGACTGCACATAGACGCGAGTGCCGCCAATCTCTGAGATCACCACGGACGCATGCCCCGCACCCCGGTCCCCTTCGCGGACCATCTTCCACTTCACTTCGCCCGTCAGCTTATTGAGCGCCGCCATTGTGGTTTTTTCTCCACCCGGCGTGCAGATCAACTGATCGCCTTCGATGAGCACCGACTCGCTATAACCCCAACCGTCTCCCTTCTTGCCCTCGAACTCCTGCTTGAAATCCTTGCGCCAGCGCTCCTGTCCCGTGATCGAGTCACAACACACCAGTTCGCCGTGCGGAGTCACCACGTACACGAGTTCTCCGTCAACAGTGGGTGTCCCGCGTGAACTCTGCCAGTTCGGTTGGCCGGAATTCCAGGCTGGCCCCGTCTTGGTCTTCCAGACCAATTCGCCGTTGGCCTCATTGAAGCAACGCAGGGCCTCATCTTTGTCGTCCGCGCTGCTGCCATCACCCAGCGTGTAAATGCGACCGCCAGCAATCGCCAGACTGGAGTAGCCACGACCGGCGCCCTTGGCTTCCCAGACGCGTGCAGGACCTTCGGCCGGCCATTCCTGCAACAGCCCTGTCTCCTTCGACACGGCAGTTCGATCACTTCCACGAAAGGTCGGCCAATCAGCAGCGAAACTCGCTGTGGCACAGACCACCGTGAGCAGGAATATCCCGGGGGCGAAGCGAGAACATACGACGGCAAGATGGCGGGACATCAAACAGCTCCTGACGTTGAACGATGCTTTTGACCGACATGGTAATGGGGATGATCAGCGCGAAATCATACCTGCCTCGCCCACGACATTGAAGACTCGGAAACACTTCCTTCCCGCCAGTGACTGATCGCTGGGCAGTATCTCTGATCGCCCACCTCTCGAATGAGATCAAGGTCTCAGTCCCCGAGCTCAGTGTCACCCTGTTTGACGTAAACAAGAGTGTCTCTAACGCAACCTATTTAG
>CAMAVF010000475.1 GCA_945861445.1 Planctomicrobium piriforme
CGAGGTGGAATTCAAACGAGCGGGAGCCACGACTCCAGAAGAGAAGGCCGCGATCTACGACAAGTTCCTGAGGGATCGCCGAGAGAAAATGCTGGCCCAACGAGCACGGGAAAGTGCGGGTGTCAGTGCGAGTGCGGAACCAAACCAGCAGGTGAGTCCGGCCGGAGAGGTGTCAGCGTAAGAAAGTAGGCTGGCCGCCCTCGGCCGTCGTCATAGTAGCCTTCACGTTTCGCATCGGCCCCAATTCGACCGACTTCGACAACAAAGAGATCAAAGAATCAAAGGGAACGCAAAAAAACGCGTGCGGTTCATCGCCCGTAGGACGGCCTTCCCAGGCCGTCTGCATTGGTGGGATCGAAAACGAAGACGGCCTGGGAAGGCCGTCCTACGAGCCCAGAAATCAAAGAAGTTGAAGAGTTGCGAGCTGGTTTCTACGGATCTCTTCATCGTTCTGCCCCCCATTGTCCTGCCCAAATAAGAGTGGCAGGATGATGGAGGGCAGAACGATGGGTCAAAGAGTTCAACGGGATCAAAGAAGTCAAAGAATGCACGTCCTTGCTGCCCAATTTCTCTCGCATGCCAAAGCCCGTGGCAATCTTGACGCTGCCATCTGCATAGGCTGGCAAAACTGGATAAACCCTTTGGGTTGTTCCAATTTCTCCGGCGCTCTGTCCAGTTTCCTCGGCATGTTCGCTATTGTCGGCATAATCCACCCGACCCTTACGACGATAGGAGTAGGTAGTGATTCTTGTTGTTGGCTGATTGCCGAGGCCGCGTTAATTCGTCAGCGCGTGAAGGATCATGGCTGTCAAACACTCACGTGGTTCGATGATTCAAGGATGAATCCAGGGCCACGTGGTCCGCATGTCTAACTGCACGGTGTAGGCTCTACGACCCTGCAGTGGGGAGAGGAAATGTCGAACATGAAGTTCGCGATCCGTAAATTGGCGATCACTTGCGTCCTGCCCACCGCCCTGTGGCAAGGACCGATGATGTCGGATGTGTTTGCTCAGAACCAGCCGGCGGCGAACTCGAAGCTGAGCGCAGGGATGCCACAAAAGAAAACGGTATTACCCAAAAAGCCCCCACAGACCCAGCAGCCGGCTCAGGTCGCCGACAGCCAGCCGCAGTACCCGGCAGCACAACCGCCAGTGGTCAATCGCCCGGCACCGGTCTACCAGGTGGCCAACCCCGCTCAGCAGCAGCAGCAGCAACAACAACAGCAGCAGCAGCAACAGCAAGGTAACAACGGGGGCGGTCCCGAGACTGATGTTCAACGGCAGCTCCGCCTGCTCTATCAGAAGAGCGGACAGGAAATGCCTGTGATGGACATGAGCGAACTGGAAGTGCCCGAACCCCAGCCGGGGGTCGCACCGGGGAGTTCGCCAGGTGGTCCGGGTGGAGCGCCCCGCGGCCCCGGGCAGTTTGCGCCGCCGCCCGTGCCTCCTCAAAAGGTTCCGAACTTGTTCGAGCGCGTCTTTCTTGGGAAAAAGTCGCCTCCGCCACAACCGGCTCCGCAGCCGCGAGCCCCCATGGTTCAACCGCAGATACGGCCCGGTCAGCCGAATGGCACTCCCGGTACGCCGCCGACAACCAATTACCGTCCCTATCAGCCGGGACAACAAACTCCGCCAGGGCAACAGTCGCCCCCGGGGCAACAGACTCCACCAGGACAACCCACACAGGGCTATAATGGTCAACGTCCGGGAACAGGGAATGCACAGTCGGTGACCGCGCAACCGGCGCCGACACAGCAACCTCAGGTCCAGTTGCAGCGCCCGGTGGGGCAGCCTCAAGTGATCCCGCCGCAGCCGTTCGGGCAGGGACCAGCGCAGTCTGTCCAGCAAACACCACCACGAATTCAGAACCCACCGCAGTACAATCCACAACCTTCAGGCAATGGTTCACCGCTGGTCGTTCCGCCGCAGATTCCGGCGGGATCCGATGAGGTCCCCCTACTGGATGAAGAACCCGAAGAATCGCTGGAGATCGACGTCAGTCCGAATCCCGCATCGCAACCTCTGGAAGGGCCCGCCCCGGCGGTGAAGCCTCTGGGAGCCGTTCCGGTAACGGTCGACACGCTTAATCCCGCCCCTGAGAAATCCGTGGAGGCCACGGAACCTGCGCCGGTCGAGGAAAATCCATTCAGCGGTCTGCGTTTGAGCATCCCGGAAGCGGCTGGTTCCGCTGGTCCCGCGCCGGCTGGACCAGCCACACCCGTGGCGACTCCGGTGGCCGATCCGGTGCCGACGGCGTTGCCATCTCCTTCTCTGTCTCCGGTTCCGTCTCTGTCTCCGTCTCCGGCGGCGAAAGCCACTTTGCCCTCCAATGCGGCCCGCTCACCGCTGCCGGCGACCAACTTACCAGCCGCGGAGAATCCGTTCCTCGACGACGAAGACGTCATCGAGGAACAAGAGACTTCACGGGTCGAGAAGGTGGCGCCTGTCGAGAAAGCGGCCCCGATTGAGAAAGCGGCCACGGTCAAGAAGCTGGATCCGCCCACGATTCCGCCCGCAGTCAAAGTGACGGCACCGCCCGCGACGATCCCGGCAGTCATCAAACCGGCCGAGATTGCTCCCATCCTGCCACCCGGCAAGCCGGCTGCTCCGGCGTCGAAGACGGTGACAGCACCCGAGACAAAAGCCGCCGCTCAACCGACGGCCAAGTCCAGCCCGACCTCGGCCGCCGATGAACGCCTGAAAAAACTTGCCGAGGCCCGGGAGAAGACCGGTTTGAAAGGCTTCTGTCCGGTCGCACTGCGACAACGCGGGCAACTGATCGAAACGAAGCCGCAGTTCAATACCACGTATCAGGGAAAGAAATTCCATTTCTCGACCATTGCCGCCAAGGTCGCCTTCGAAGCCGAACCGCAACTCTTCATCCCAGTTCATGACGGATTAGATAGTGTCGCTCTGGTCGCTGTCAAGAAATCGGTGCCCGGTTCATTGGACCACGCCGTCTGGTATCAGGGACGCCTCTATCTGTTCGCCAGCCAGGAAAATCGGGAGTCCTTCGTCAGTGATCCCGACCTTTATCTGGCTGAGGACAAGTCCAAACAGACGGTGGTCAAGTCGGTATCGACTCCCACCAAAGTGACTCAGCCGGCAGCACCAAAACAGCAGGCGCCAGCCACGATACCCACGAATCTGACACTGCAGCCTGCGGCGAAAGCTCAGCAGCCGGCCGCATTGACCGACGACTTACCGGTGCTGTCCGAGACGCTCGACGATCTGCCGCCACCGGCTGCCGCAGCCCCGGCGATCACGACGACCCCCGAACCCGCAACCAAGACACCGGTGCCACGTGCTCCGGCGTTAGTCCCCGCCGAGTCCAGTAAGGCGAAATCGAGCACGCGGGAAGCACCCGGACCGATCGTTCCCAAACCCAATGTGCAGCCGACCGTCAGCCCACCTCAGATTCAACCCGGGCCGCGTTTGGAGTCACCGATATTGAAAAATGCCACGAAGGCCAGGCCCGCCTCATTCGTGGTCCCCGGGAAGCCAGCATCGCCGCAGAAAGTCCCGCCGCGATTGATCAGCCCCGACCTGCGGCTCGCCCCACCGGTGCGTGAGTAGGGCGGCGTGGATTGACTGTAAAAACAACAGCCCGGACGGAATGAACCGTCCGGGCTGGGTTTAGAAATTGTCCTTTGTCCTTTGTCATTAGCCATGAAGCTGGCTATTGGATGATTGACCAGTTGACTTCGACTTACTTTTTCTTTTTTTCTTCGCGTTTGACTTTGCCGTAGAAGCCACCCTTATTGAGAGCAGCGATGACGTCGGCTTCGTCCAATTCCTTGCCCTTGACGGTGATGAGGGCCGCATTGCGGTCGATATCGATCTCGTCGGCACTGGCCAGTTTTTCGAGGGCTTCTTTGGCACCTGTCACACACGCGCCGCAGCACAGATGGACATTTTCAATCACGACGGTGGGAACCTTCTGACCCTTTTTGGCACCCGAATCGGGCCATTTCAATTCGTCCTTGCCAAACGTGGCCGCACCGTAGAAACCTTCCTTGGCCAGCGACTTCAGGGCGGCAATCGCGTCTTCCTTGGTCGCAGCCTGGAACGCAATCAGCTTCGTATTGCGGTCTGTACCGGCTTTGGTGATTCCTTTCAGACCTTCCAAGGCGGCTTCAGCACTGTCGGAACACGACCCACAGCACAAGTGGACGCCCTTGATCGATACGGACGTCGTCGTCTCGGCTCCAATTAACAGGGTGGCCGCCACGAATGTTACAATGAGATTCTGCCAGACCAGCATGGGGAATTCTCCTCCGCGATAAGTTTCTGAACTTTTGGTCTTCAGTTTTGACCAAACATCGACATCATTCTACTCATTGATGACTGAACTGGGAATTTGGTTACGCGCGCTTCCTCGCACCTCGACCAAACTTTTGAAAGTGCATATACTTCAGCCTTAGAATCGTGCGGCCGTCACCGAGAGGGCTGATCGCGAGCTAGAATTGAATATGGCCCGTCGCTGGCCTCGAACCCAAGTAACTGCTCACTGGCTTTTCTGGTAGCTGTCGATTCATGGAAATTGTCCTGTACCCGCATCCTGCTTTGCGCTGGAAATCACAGCCGATCCGCGAGATCAACGATGAGGTACGGAATGTCGTGCGCCAGATGTTTGAGCTGATGTACGAAGCCAAAGGGATCGGGCTG
>CAMAVF010000476.1 GCA_945861445.1 Planctomicrobium piriforme
TGAAGCTCCAGTCGTGCCAGGGGCAATTGACGGCACCGTTCTCGACATATCCCGAGGCCAGTGAGGCTCCCATGTGGGGGCAGACGTCGTCGATCGCCGTGTAGCGGCCATCCGTGAAAAACACGGCCACAATCCGGTCTTTGATCCGAAAGGCACGGCCTTCGCCGGCCGGGATCTCGCCCACCCGGGCGACCGTTTGGAATTCAGACATGCTTAACGCTCATTCAGTTTAGTGCGTTTGTTGGAGGGGAGTGCGCACTCGTTGTCTCGTTGGTCAAACCAAATTATGGACCGGGTGGGTGGGTGGTCAATGACGAATGACAGTTCACTGAAACCCCTTCCACATCCTCCGCTGTGTTTGACGTCTCACGCACGTCGCTATACGCTGTATCTTCCATCGTCATTTTACGGAATCCTGACGCCTCACCCAGGAATCGAGCCATGTCCCGTTCTGCAATTTATCCTCTGATTCTGGTTTTGGGCCTGTTATTGGTGGCTGGAATCAGCGGCACCTGGCGTCCCTCGACGGCCGCCGAAACCGCAGCCCCGAAAAAAGTGGCGTTTGATCTGGAGAAACGGGTTCCCTGGACGACCTCGCGATTAAAAGGGTCGCCCGAGCCGTTGCCTCCGTATCAGACGCAGGTGGCGTTTCCCAAGTTGAAGTTCGACGAACCGCTCTGCATGGCGGCTGTCCCAGGAGCGAACAAGTTCCTGATCAGCGAGCGGCATGGCAAGATTTACTCGTTCGACAACCGGCCCGATAGTGCCGAAAAGCAACTGGTGGTGGATCTCAAGACGGTTGTGTATGGTTTGGCACCCCACCCACAATTTCAGAAGAATGGCCACTTCTATGTCGTCTGCTTGAATGACGTGATGCCGCCGCATCCGGAAGGGACTCAACTGGTCCGCTACACCATGTCCAAGGGACAGGCGACCGCTGATCCGGCCAGCCGGCAGTTGCTGATGACGTGGCCGTCGGGTGGGCATAACGGCGGCTGTCTACGATTCGGTCCCGATGGCGATCTGTATATTTCCACGGGCGATGCCAGCGGAATCGCCGATGAATTGGTCACCGGTCAGGATCTGACAGACCTCCCGGGATCGATCCTGCGAATTGATGTCGATCATCCCGATGCGGGCAAGAACTACGGCATTCCCAAGGACAACCCGTTTGTCGGGACGAAGGACGCTCGCCCCGAGATCTACGCCTACGGTCTGCGGCAGGCGTGGAAGTTCGGGTTTGATCCGCAAGGCACCTTGTGGGCCGGCGAGATCGGTCAAGACCTGTGGGAGGCCATCCATATCATCGTGCCCGGCGGCAATTACGGCTGGAGCGTGCAGGAATCGGCCCACTCGTTCCGGCCGGAACGCGAACTTGGCCCGACCCCCATTGTCCCCCCCATTGTCGAACATCATCATATTGATTTCCGTTCGATCACCGGCGGGTTTGTTTATGGTGGGTCACGGTTGCCGGAACTGCGCGACATGTACGTCTATGGCGACTACGACACGGGGAAGATCTGGGGATTGCGGTACGACAAGTCGACGAAGAAAGTGACCGAACACCGCGAACTGGCCGACGGCATCCTGCGTATTGTGGAATGGGGTCAGGATGCGAAGGGCGAGATGTATCTCGTCGACCATATCGGCGGACAAATCCACCAACTGGTGAAGTCCCCGGTGGTCAAGGTCACGAGCGATTTCCCCAGAAAGCTCAGCGAAACGGGGCTGTTTACTTCGACGAAGGATCTGACTGCGGCACCGGGCCTGGTCCCCTATTCGGTCAATTCACAGTTGTGGTCCGACGGGGCCCAGAAGGATCGCTGGCTGGCCATCCCCGGCAACGGCAAGATTGAGTTCGAGACGATTACCTATCCGGCACCCGTTCCGGGACCGCGACCCGGCTACCGTTTTCCTGACGGGACCGTCGCGGTGAAGCATTTTTCAATCGAGCTCGAACCGGGTAATCCCAAGAGCCTGAAGCGGCTCGAAACGCGTGTCTTGGTTTTCGAACAACTCGCCGGCAACCAGGAGATGGGCGACCAGCATTGGCAAGGCTACACGTACGTCTGGAATGACGATCAAACCGACGCCCTCCTGGCGGACAAGAATGGTCAAGACTTGAAGCTGCAGATCAAGGATGCCAAGGCACCCGGTGGTCAGCGCGAGCAAGTCTGGCACTTCCCCAGCCGGGCGCAATGCACGATGTGCCATACGATGCCGGCCAAGTTTGTGCTGGGTCTGAACACGATCCAGCTCAATAAGGACCACGATTACGGCAACGGCCAGGTGGCCAATCAGCTCGCGGCCTGGAACAAACTGGGCCTGTTCAAGGAACCGCTGCCGACCCCGCCGCAAGACTTGCCGAAACTGACCGATTACCGCGACCAAAAGGCGAGTCTGAACGATCGCGCCCGGTCGTATCTGCAGTCGAATTGTACGCATTGTCACATGCGTTGGGGCGGCGGCAATTCCGAGTTCCAGTTGTTGTACGACTTGGATCTGATGAAGACCGGGACGGTCAACGTGAAGCCCGCACACGGGGCCTTCGGTCTGCAGCAGGCAGCGCTGCTGTCACCCGGACACCCGGAACAGTCGCTGATTTCGACACGCATGAAGCTGCAGGGACTGGGCCGGATGCCGCACATCGGTTCGAACGTGATCGATCAGGAAGGGGCGAATCTGATCGCCGACTGGATCGCGTCATTGAAGGTCGCCAACTGATTGCCATAAGTCCCATTTGTCCCCTACGTCCTATCCGTCCCATGAATTCTGATGGGACTTATGGGACGGATTGGACTTATGATAGTGGCGGCATGGCAGGACCGTTATGCCACCGCATCCGGCGGCGGCACTTCAATCACGCGCATGGATCGCCACTTGCCTGTCTGGAATCGCAGACCCAGGCCCACCCCCAGCACCACGACAAATGCCGTGCAGGCGCTCCAGGCTGCCAGTACGCCCCAGTTGTAGTACTGCACCCCAATCCACGTCGGGACGACCATGATCAGCCAGCCGGTCAAGAAGGAAAACAGCATCGCGAAGCGCGTGTCTCCGGCTCCCCTCAATGCCGATCCAAATACGATTGCCATGGCATCAAACAGCGAATAGGCTGCCACGAACCAGAGCAGCGTGATGACGACGGGGCGAATCTGCTTGAACTCTGCGGCATTCGATTCGACGGCATACGGTGCCAGAATCAGATCCGGCAACCCGACGTAAATGAGCCCGAAGGTCAGCATATAGACCATCGCGATGCCGACACCGATCCAGGTCGTCCGGGCGGCAGCGTCCGGATGGCCTTCCCCGATGCGCTTCCCGACCAGAATCGAAACGGCTGTCCCCAAGCCCACGACCGGCAAAAAGGCCATCGTGTTCAGATTAAAAGCCAGCGTCGAGGCCGCCGCCACACGCTTGTCGATGACGCCGATCAGCATGATAAACACCGAGAATCCGCAGACATCCACGAAGAAATGAATGCCACTCGGCAGCCCGAATTTCAGCAAACGAAAAAACAACTCACGGTCAAACGGCCAGGCACTCCAGAGCTGATACTTCCGGGCATCCGGGCTGCGCCATAACAGGTAGAGATAAATGAACAGAATGGCGAATTCTGCGGTGACTGTCGCCCAGGCAGCCCCGGCAATCCCATAACTGGGGATCGGCCCCCATCCGAAGATCAGTATAAAGTCCAGGATGATGTTGATCAGGCTCCCGGTCAGATTCACTACCATTGTGATGCGCGTGAACCCACGCCCGCTGAAAAAGCAGCCCAGAACACCTGACAGCAGCACTGGCAGTGAGCCCAGGCAGACGATCAGGAAGTACTGCACTTCCATGTTCCGGACCGCTTCGTCATGGGGGAACCGATAAAATATGCCCGCCGTCAGGGGTGCCAGAATGGTCAGCAGCACGCCGCCGAACAGGGCGAAGTACGTTCCCTGCCAGATCGCCGCTGCCACGCGGTCGGGGCGTTGGGCTCCTTCATACTGGGAGACGAAGGTATTCACGTACTGCGCGGTACCGATGAAGATGCTCAGCAGCGTCCAGTTCCACATGGAAGACGGCAGCACGGCCGCCAGCGAGTCCTGGCTGTGCCAGGTCAGGAACAGCCGGTTCGCGATATGCATCATCGTGACGGAGCCCGCACTGATGGCCAGCGGGATGGCAATTGTGAGCAATTCTCGGATTGAGGCGGAGAAGCTGGGAACCTGAAATTCGGTCTCCGGTTCGGCAATTTCACTCGTCAACGTCGTAGACATACAGGATCTGATTCGGGTCGCGGGGACAAACTGTGGAACGCAGGATCATAGGCCAGGAATCTATCTGAATGATAGATCGGCCGGGCGTAATTCATGCCGGATTCATCTGCGATTGGATTGTGCCCTGTCCTGCACGCCGTGAAGTATCTTGTAGCGGAATCTCGTAAGAGTTCCGCCGATTGCCGACCAACTTTGTAAGTCCTCCAAGATTGCAACCGTTGAGACGCGCGTCAGAATTCTCACGAATTCTGCTACATCTAGATCCTTCACGGCGTTGCCTGTCCTGGATCGTGGGTGAGAGACACGCGGATGGGGAATCGGTTCGCTCGTGGTTCGGGGTTGGGACTGCGATTTTTCGAAATCGGCCGAGTTAGACTGGATTC
>CAMAVF010000477.1 GCA_945861445.1 Planctomicrobium piriforme
CGAACCGGGCGTCTGCGCAGTATATATATCCCACCAATACTCCGAATTCGTCGAATCCGGAAAATCTACTAAACCACCATCTCTGGTGCGGCGCGACGAATCAGGGCAACCAACCTCGCCAGAATCTCCCGTGTGTTCCGGATGGCAACTCGAACAATAATTTTGCCTCGGCACGTAGCCGGCATACAGGGGGAGTGCAAGTTGGGTCAGGGGATGGCTCGGTTCGGTTCGCCAGCAACGGCATCGACTTGATTACGTGGCGAAATCTGCATTGGCTCGATGACGGCACAGTAATCGGAGATTGGTAAAGTCGGTGCAACGCGCGATAAGCTTCCAGCTTGTAAACATTCATTCAACAGGAGGGTTAGTTTTGTGAAAGCGAAATATTTGGGTTGGAAAAGTGAAAGCATGGGGGACGTCGCGCGGGTTGTGGTGATCATAGCCGCGTGCCTCGTCAGCGGATGTGGAAGCGACTCCGGTCGTGGGGCGGTTTCGGGCAAAGTGACGGTAGATGGCCAGCCGCTGGCCGAGGGTGTCATCACTTTCGTCCCCGCCGCTGGAACCGATGGACCGTCGGCTGGATCGGAGGTCAAGGACGGCCGATATAGCATCCCGGCAGAGACGGGGCCAGTCCCCGGTGACTATCGTGTCGAGCTGCGCGCACAGAAAAAGACGGGCAAGATGATCGAACTGGGCTCGCCCGAACCACCGGGAACCAAGATTCCCGAAACAGTCGAAGCGCTGCCGGCAATGTACAATACGAAATCTACACTTAAGGAAACCATCAAAGTCGGCAACAACCCGATTGATTTCGACCTGAAAACGAAGTGATTCACATGGGAAATGGCGAGCGTCGTCACGAAGAGCCTGAAATGAAAGTGTTTTATCACTTTGCCTTCGCATCGGCGTTCCTGCTGCTTTGGCCATCCAGCATGATTGCCGACGAGTTCGAGAATTCGATCCAACCGATCTTGAAGGAGTACTGCACCACTTGTCATTCCACGGAGAAGGTAAAGGGTGAGCTCGACCTGCAGCGATTTAGTTCCACAGGCATCATCAAGCAGCACACCGAGGTCTGGGAGCAAGTCCTGCATCAACTCGAATCGGGTGAGATGCCCCCTAAAGATGCGAAGCCACTTTCGAGTCAACAGAAGCAAGAGTTGATTAGCTGGGTTCGGAAGACGCTCGATGAGGTTGCCATTGCCAATGCAGGTGATCCGGGCCCAGTGATTTTGCGACGCCTTTCGAATCATGAATATACTTATACGCTGAGAGATTTGACCGGTGTCGATTCACTTGAACCCGCCCGCGAGTTTCCGGTCGATGGTGCGGCCGGTGAGGGATTTACGAATGTCGGGGCTGCACTGGTGATATCGCCGGCGCTTGTCACAAAATATTTTGACGCGGCCAAGGAGGTCGCCGCTCAGGCCGTCCTTGTGCCGGACGGCTTGCGGTTCTCGCCCTACACCACTCGTCGTGACTGGTCGGATGATTTGGTGGGAAGGATTCGCAATTTCTATAGCCAGTACACCGAGAGCTCAGGCACATCGCGAGTCAATTTGCAGGGCATCGTGTTCGATACCAACCAAGGAGGCCGTTTGCCTTTGGAAAGGTACTTCGCGACTACGCTGGAGCAGCGCGAATTGCTGCGCGCGGGCCGGTCATCGATTATCGATATTGCTCGACAGCGCAATTTGAGTCCCAAATACTTGGGCGCTCTCTGGGACATGCTGGCTCGGAGTCCTGGCGTGCAGCCATCAATCCTGCTCGATGATCTGCGCGCGCGATGGGCTGAGGCGACTCCTTCCGATCTGAATGCGCTGGTCGCCTTCGGCGAGAGCTGGCAGGCAGCTTTGTGGCGGTTTTCCAGTGTCGGGCACATTGGGAAAGAAGAGGGCCCCAAGGCCTGGCTTGAGCCCGTGGACCCGATCGCTTCGCGGCAAGATTTTCGACTCAAGCTGAATCCGCCAGCCCCCGGGCAAGATGTCGTGGTGTACCTGGCCGCCGGCGACGCATGCGATGGCAACGAGCATGACTTTGTCGTTTGGCAGCGGCCTCGCTTGGTCGCATCCGGACGGCCGGACATTTTGTTGCGGGATCTTGGACCGGTCTATGAGGCCCTTAAGGTTCTTCGCAAGGATGTTCTTGCCAGCGCTGGCAAATCCTTGAACGCAGCCGCCCATGCAACGGCGAATCCTGCCCAAGTGAATCATGGCAAGGCGAATTCTGGCAGCGCGAATTCTGGCAGCGCGGACCTGGCCGCACTCGCCCGCCAATATGATGTGAAGCCCGAAGTGCTGTCGGCATGGTTTGGATATCTGGGCGTGACCCCCAAGGAAGCGGCTGGTTTTGGCAAGCCGCTTGCACGTAAAGAAAAGGGCGTCGCGGGCTACGATTTTGTCCATCGCTGGGTTGGCGATAACGCCTTGAGCGTGGTCGCCAATTCGTCCGACGAAGAGGTCAAAATTCCAGGACGATTGAAGCCTCGAAGCCTTGCCGTGCATCCCAGTCCGACGAACTCGGTGGTTGTGGGTTGGCGAAGCCCTGTCTCAGCAAAGCTGGCAGTCACCGGATTAATTCAGGACGCTCATCCCGATTGCGGTAATGGTATTGCATGGTCGCTTGAGTTGCGCCGGTCCGGAATACGGTATCGCTTGGCAGCCGGCGTCTCGGAAGGCTCCAATGCCTCAACGATTGGTCCGATTCGAAGCGTACCGGTGCAACCGGGCGACCTTCTTGCCTTGGCCATCCACCCTCGCGATGGCGACCATGGGTGCGATCTTACGGCGATCGATCTAACGTTGAGCGACGATGAGTGGGTATGGAATCTATCGCGAGAGCTTTCTCCCGACCTGTTGTCGGGAAATCCTCACTCCGATTCTTTCGGCAACAGCGACGTCTGGCACTTCTTTTCTGAACCAACGACCACGGCTGACGGAAGTGTTCTACCCGAAGACTCGCTGCTGGCCCGCTGGCATTTGACGGATTCGTCTGAGGAGAAGGAGCGACTTGCCACAAAGCTGCAGCAACTATTGAACGCCGGGGGCGAGGGGCTCGCCAAAGACTCACCGGATACAATGCTGATCAATCAACTTTCATCGCCTGGTGGACCTCTCCTTTCGACGCTACTGCGCGCCATTGTCGATAGTCCTCCCACGGCTCTTTCGGAGCACTCTCGTTACGGTATCGATCCGGCGAACTTCGGCAAACATCCGCAGGGCATGGCCTTGGAACCCGAAAACTTGTGCGTTCAGGCACCGAACATCCTTGAGGTTCGGCTGCCCGCTGATTTGGCAGCGGGGGCAGAATTGGTTGTGACCGGGACTCTGCATGCTCAAGCCGGGGAGGATGCCAGTGCCCAGGTTCAAGTTCACTCGACACCTCCTCGTTTGCCAACTCTTTCGCCGTTTGCAGCAGCAGCAGGCTCCTTCGTGGCTCTCGACGGTAGCGCTGCTCGTCGCCGATTGACCGCCGCCTTCGATGATTTCCGTGAGTTGTTTCCACCGGCTCTTTGTTACAGCAGGGTCGTTCCAGTCGATGAAGTCGTCACGCTGCACCTGTATTACCGCCAAGATGAGCACTTGAAGCGTCTCATGCTCGATGACAGCCAGACGGTGGTTTTGGATCGCTTGTGGGACGAGCTGTTTTACGTCAGCCAGCATCCGCTCCTGCAGGTCGATGCTTTCCTGCAGAAGATCGAATATGCGGGACAACTGGGCGATCCCAAGCCCTACGAAATCTTTCGCCAGCCACTGATGTCTGCCGCAGCCGCCTTTCGCCAGCGGTTGATCGATACCGAACCGAAGCATCTTGAGGCCGTGCTGAAGTTTGCCGATCGATCCTACCGCCGACCGCTGACAGCGGATGAGGCGGAGATGCTGGCCGGGTTGTATCGAAAACTGCGAGAGCAGGAGTTGCCGCACGACGACGCGATCCGGCTGACGTTGGCCCGCGTGCTGATTTCGCCGGCATTTCTCTATCGGGCCGAGATCCCGGGGCCGGGCGAAACCGCGAGCCCTGTCTCAGACGGAGAACTCGCCAGCCGGCTGAGTTACTTCGTGTGGTCGTCACAGCCTGACGACGAATTGCGTAATCTGGCGGCGGAGGGCCGGCTGCGCGAACCGGAGGTTTTGGCGGCGCAAACTCGGCGGATGCTGCGCGACCCGAAAGTGCGGCGGCTGGCGATCGAGTTTGCCTGTCAATGGCTACACATCCGCGACTTCGACCAACTGGACGAGAAGAGCGAGCGGCACTTTCCGACATTCGTGAATGTCCGCAGAGCAATGTACGAGGAGTCGATTCAATTCTTCACAGACCTGTTGCAAAACGATCGTCCGGTGTTGACGATTCTCGACGCGGACTACACTTTTTTGAATGAGGACTTGGCCCGGCACTACAGCATGGTTGGTGTAAGCGGCAGCGAGTTTCGACGCGTTGACGGCGTGAGGCAGCACGGCCGGGGCGGCATTCTCACGCAGGCTTCGACACTGTCCAAGCAATCGGGCGCATCGCGCACCAGCCCAATCCTGCGGGGAAACTGGCTGAGCGAAGTGCTGTTAGGTGAGAAGCTGCCGCGGCCTCCCAAGGATGTTCCGCCACTGGCGGATGCTGCACCCGAAGAAATGACCGAGCGG
>CAMAVF010000478.1 GCA_945861445.1 Planctomicrobium piriforme
CCGTGAGGCGTAGGATATCGCGGGGAATCGTGGAGGCCAGTCGCAGTTTGCCCACGTCGAACACGGAGTGCATGATGGTCGACAGCAAATGGCTGGGGCGGTAGGGCTTGGTCAGACTCTTGGTGGCGTGATTGTCGGTTTGGCCCAGCACCTGTCCCATTTTCAAGCCGCCGCCCGACAGCAACAAGGGAGTCAATTCACCGTAGTGGTCGCGTCCGCCGTTGTTGTTCAACCGGGGTGTGCGTCCCATTTCGCCGGTGACAATCAGCAGGATCTTGTCGCTCAGGCCGCGAGCCGCCACGTCCTCGATGAAGGCACTCACCGCGTGGTCGACCTGCCCGCCCATGGGATAGATCCCGGCCATCCCCTTGGGGCTGTTGCCGTTGGCGTGATAGTCCCAGCCACAATCGGAGACCGTGACGAATCCGCAGCCCGCTTCACACAAACGCCGGGCCAGCAGCATTTGGCGTCCCAGCAAGTTGGAAGTGCGCCGCATGTCGTAGTATTTTGTGAGGTCTTCGCGACGAAACAGATGGCTCGTGTCGTAACGAGCGAGGGTTTCCGGCGATTCCCGCGAAAGGTCGAACGCGGACGCGACACCGTGGGTGATGACATCGAACGCCTGCTGTTGATAGTACGTTAAACTGTCCGCGACCTTGGTCACATCGCGAACGGAGCGCAGCGTATCGAGACCTCGCAGCAACTCACGGCGATCAGTCATGCGGGACGCCGTCAATCGCAGTTCCATGTCCTGCTTCAGGTCGCCACCGCTGCTGGGATTAAACGCCCGGTAGGTCTCGCCCAGCGAGCCCGTTTGAGTCAACGTATGCAGCGCATTCGTCTCGAAATTCGATTCCAGCTTCAGTCCGTCCTGGACTCCTTCCGGCAGCACCAGGACATTTGTGGGCAGGCCCGTTTGGGGATGATTGTTGCCGCGGACTCGGGCATAGATCGCACTGATCGACGGACTGTTCGACTCACCACCGCTGACCGCTTCCCCGTAAGTATGACCACTGTTGCCTGCGCCATAGGATCGCACAATGGTGAGCTTGTCGGCGAGCGCTGCCAGGCGAGGGAAGGTGCCTCCAAACGTGATTCCGGGCAACTTGGTCTGCACTTCGCCCGTGATGCTGCGGATTTCTACCGGGGCCGACCGCTTGGGATCGAAGAATTCAATATGCGGCGGCCCACCGTGCAGAAACAACAGGACGACCGATCGGCCCGTCAACAGAGACGAATTCTCCGCGCCACGGGCCTGGGACTCCAGTAATCCCGCGAGCGACAGGCCGCCCATCCCCAGCGAACCCACCCGCAGGAAATCACGCCGTGAATATCCCTGGCAGTCGTGTGCTGATCGAGAATCGCAAAGCGCGAGCATGATGGGACCGTGTGACTTTCAACCCGCGGAAGCGACGACCACGGGAGAGATTTCTGCGGATCCTCATTTTACGACGGAACACGTCAATCGATCTTCCATTCTTCTACTTCAACTCATGCAGATGTGTCAATGGAATTCGGGGGGGAAGGCTGCTTGCGAGAGATGCGACAAATGATTCCCTGGTCCAACTCATTTGCAATTCAACGAGCGGAAACGCTGATTTCTACTTGCTGCACTAGGATCGATCGTCGACAATCGACGCACAAGTGGTCCTTGATTCGTGTTCCACACACGTGTAAATTTGCGGGGCTGAACGATGTTGACGGGAAAGTGGCGAACGCGGTTGGAATTGTGCGCCGGCATGGGCCTGACACTTCTCGGCGTAGCCTCGATCGCTGCACCGCCTGCGACCGCTCAGTCTGCAGCCACTCAGGCGGCCGAAAGTCAGCAGTTCGAAAAGCAATTCCGACCGCTGCTGACTAGCCATTGCGTCGCTTGTCATAGCGGAGACAAGCCCAAGGGGAATCTCCGGTTGAATGATCTGAAACCGGACTTTGCGGATGCCGCCTCCCGCCAGCATTGGTCTGCGGTCGTCGAGCGACTTCAATCTGGAGAGATGCCTCCCAAAGACAAGCCCCGTCTGCCGGAGCAGGAAGTGCAGGCACTGACCGGCTGGCTGACCCCGCGCGTGGCGGCTGGCGAGGCTGCCGCACGGGCTGCTCAAGGACGCGTCGTCCTGCGCCGGCTGAATCGAATCGAGTATGAAAATACTGTGTGTGACCTGCTGGGAATCAAGGTCAGCTTGAAAGACCAGTTGCCCGAAGATGGCTCGGCCGATGGTTTCGATAACGCCGGCGCGGCCCATCACACGTCGTCCTTCTTGATGGAGAAATATCTGGAAGCCGCGGACGCCGCGTTGAAGATGGCAATCACCAACCGCCCCAAAGCGCCGCCCGCCATCGCCAAACGATACCGCATGAAGGACATGCACCCGGTCAAATCGACTACGGAAGACGTCTATCGCTTCCTGAAAGATGGCGAAACGGTGTGCTTCTGCTCGTCCGAATGGCACAACGTCTGGGTTTCCGAGTTCTATCCTTCAGAGGCTGGCGACTATCGTTTCCGGATCTCGGCGTCGGGCGTTCAGAGTCCCGACAAGCCGCTCACCTTCCGAGTCACGCAAACCGGGTCCGCTCTGATGGGCAAGAACGGCCTGATCGGCTACTTCGACGCCCCGCCTGACAAGCCGACCGTGTTCGAATTCGTCCGGCACGTTGAGCCGCGGACCACCATTTCAATGCTGCCCTACGGACTGGAGGGCGCCAACACCGTCAAGCTGACCGGCGGTGAAAAATGGACTGGGCCCGGGCTGGCGATCCAGTATGTCGACATCGAAGGGCCACTCAACGAGATCTGGCCTCCTGCCAGTCATCGCCGCATCTTTGACGAGATGCCGCAATCGAAGTTTCCAATCTATAATTTTAGTGATCGAGTGGAAGTCGTTTCCGAGCAACCTCTGGTTGATGCTGAGCGGATATTAAAAACCTTCGCCCGTCGTGCATTTCGCCGGACGGTAACGATGGATGACGTGGCACCTTATGTCGCCATCGTCCGTTCCAAACTCGATGGCGGATATACCTTCGAGATGGCGGTGCGGGCTGCTCTGAAAGGGGTGCTGATCTCGCCAGAGTTCCTGTTCCTGCGGGAGCTGCCCGGCAAACTCGACGATTTCTCACTGGCTTGCCGTCTTTCCTATTTCCTCTGGAGCACGATGCCCGACGACGAGTTATTCACGCTCGCAGAGCAGCAGAAATTGAGTCAGCCCGACGTGCTCCGCCAGCAGGTCGAGCGTTTACTCACGAGTCCCAGGTCGGCAGCGTTTACCGAGAATTTTGTCGGCCAATGGATGCGGCTGCGTGACATCGACGCGACCGAGCCCAGCCACATCATGTACCCAGAATTCGATCACCTGTTGAAAGTGTCGATGATCCGGGAGACCGAACTGTTCTTCGAAGAGGTTCTCAAGAATGATTTGAGTCTGACCAACTTCGTGGCCTCCGACTTCACGATGCTCAACGGCCGACTGGGGAAGCATTACGGCATCCCGGGAGTGAATGGTTGGGAATTCAAGAAGTCGCCGCTGCCTCCCGACAGTCATCGGGGTGGAATGTTGACCATGGCGAGCGTGCTGAAGGTCACCGCCAACGGAACCACGACCTCACCGGTGATGCGTGGTGCCTGGATCCTTGATCGCATTCTGGGAACGCCTCCGCCACCACCACCTGACAACGTCTCGGCAATCGACCCCGACATTCGCGGCGCCACGACGATTCGCGAGCAATTGGCCAAGCACCGCTCGGTCGAATCGTGCGGCATCTGTCACCGCAAGATCGATCCGCCCGGATTTGCCCTCGAAAGCTTCGACTGTATCGGAGGTTGGCGAGAGAATTACCGCGTCACCGGCAGTGGCGAATCCGTCGTCGTGGAGGGCCGGCGAATGTCGTATCACAAGGGCAAGAAGGTCGACCCATCGGACGTCACCGAAGACGGAAAGCCATTCCAGAACATCGACGAGTTTCGCCAATTGCTACTGCGAGACAAGGATCAACTGGCCAGGGCGCTGACCACAAAACTGTTCACATACTCCACCGGCGGAGCACCGACCAAAGCCGACCGTCCGGAGATTGAAGCAATCGTGACCCGCCTGCGAGAAAAGAATTACGGCCTGAGATCGCTAATACACGAAGTCGTGCAGAGCGCCATGTTTCAGAATAAGTAGCACATGTGAGATAGGTTTCTCACGCCTTACGAAAAAGGACTGTGTCATGAAGCTTGATCGTCGAACCTTCCTCCGTGGCGCGGGCGTCGCGATGGCGTTGCCGTTGCTGGATGTCATGCCGCGGCTTGCTGCTGCTCCCGCTCCCACGGTCAAGCGACGCATGGTCTGCATTAACACGCCGCTGGGGGTGCATCCCCCTTATTTCTTCCCGCAGAAAGCGGGGCGAGATTATGAACTTTCTCCCTACCTCGAAGTTCTCAAGGAATTTCGCGACGACTTTACCGTGATTTCCGGGTTGTCGCATCCAGACATCGGACCGAGTCACGATTCCAACCAGAGTTTCCTGACGGCCGCCCCGCATCCGGAACGGAGGTCCGGATTTAAGAACAGCATTTCGCTCGACCAATTCGCTGCCGATCAGACGTACGGGCAGACGCGTTTTCCGACAC
>CAMAVF010000479.1 GCA_945861445.1 Planctomicrobium piriforme
GCACAGCGCCCGGAAAGACTGACAGTGCCGTATGTTCGAACTTCAGGGATTGCTGCGCTTTCGGCAGATATTCCTTGGATTTCGCGGCATCTTCCGTCAACCAGACGGCGACGACTTCGACCCCTGCTGTCCCCTCAGCGCCGTCGGTAATCGCCTTGTCGAGTGTCTTGAAATACCGCGCAACCGGGCGATCCCATTTGTCGGCAGCAATCAACAGAAAGATGGTGGTCTTATCCGCTCGCGACTGCAGAAAGTCGACGTCTTTGTCGGCGAATTCACCAGTCACCACGCGGACCTTGAAGCCTTTCGCTTCCGTGCCGATTTCGGGGCCCGATTTGACTTGTGCCTCCGCAGTGGCCATCACGGCGAAGACAACCGCGGCACTCATCACAAGCTGTTTAAACGCCATGCTGGATCTCCTGTCGCTGCATTCGCCAGAATGCGGGTGTGTGTGACTTTCGGCCCCACATTCTGGCGAATGCGGTTAAGTGGTGATTGCCGTCTGAAAAATCCTTCAAAGGGATTACTACGACGCTACCACTCGCCGATGAAGACTTCGACTGCGGGGCCGGTCAAATAGACTTCGCCGGTCTCGGCCCATTCCAATTCCAGATCGCCACCCGGCAGATGGGCCAGTACCTGGCGTTCGGTCAACCCGGCCAACACCCCCGCCACACACGCCGCACACGCTCCCGTCCCACACGCCTGAGTCTCCCCCGAGCCACGCTCCCAGACGCGCATGTTGAATTCACCAGGCGATAGGATCTGGATGAATTCGGCATTCACGCGCCGCGGGAAGGCGGGATGTTTTTCAATCTGGGGACCGACCCCCAGAACCCAGTCGTCCGTGATCTCGGGGACGAACGTGACGCAATGCGGATTGCCCATCGACACGCACGTCACCTGCAGATCGCGTCCCGCCACGTGCAGCGTTTGCTTGACTGGCGGATCTCCCGGCAGCGTGGTGGGAATGTCGGCACTCTTGAGGATTGGCGACCCCATATTGACGCGAATTCGCTGGGCTTTTCCCTGCTCAATGACGAGTTGCAACGACAAGACCCCACGTCCCGTTTCGATCTTCAGGACCTCTTTTTTCGCAATTCCGTGATCGTGGACGTACTTGGCCACGCACCGGACGCCGTTGCCGCACATTTCCGATTCGCTACCGTCGGCGTTGTACATCCGCATCCGAGCATCCGCCTGCTCGGAGGGACAAATCAGGATCAGTCCGTCGGCACCGATCCCCTTGTGGCGATCGCTGACCGCAATGGCGAGCGCCGCGGGATCTGTGGGAAACGGTTCCGCAAAGCAATTGACGTACACATAGTCATTGCCCGCCCCGTGCATCTTCGTAAAACGCATTGCCGTATCGAACCCTTCGAACAAACCAACGCCATAGATTTTTGGTGAAACGCTGAAGGTATCGTACCACGGGCGTCAATTGGGGTTCAATCTGCCAGTAAGGAATGACGAATGTCCTCCACATTGTTGTCCCCGCAAAATTCGCTCATAATGCCCCCATGTGGCCAGATTCGTCGGAAACTCACGAACTGCTGATCCGCGCTGAAGGGGGTGAGCCCGCGGCTGTGAACCTCTTGATGGAGCGGCACCGCCAGTCGTTGCGTCAGATGGTGCAGTTGCGGATGGACCGGCTGATCGCTCAACGGGTCGACGCCAGCGACATTGTGCAGGACGTCCTGCTGGAAGCCAGTCAGCGGCTGACTGTTTATCTGCAGGATCCGCGACTGCCGTTTCATTTGTGGTTGAGACAATTGGCCAAAGACCAGTTGATCGACACGCACCGCCGGCACCGGGTGGCGAAACGCCGCAGCACCGATCGCGAACAATCCCTGATGCAGGGGGGCGATGGGGACCGCTCATCGCTTGATCTGGGAGCCCAGTTGCGCGACCAGGAACTGACCCCGGCCGCAGCGACGTTGCGTAAGGAGTTCCAGCAGCGGTTTTATCAGGCCCTGGAGCAACTGGAAGAAGACGACCGCGAGATCGTTCTGATGCGGCACGTCGAGCAGTTATCCAACAGCGAAGTCGCTCAGGCGCTCGGCCTGTCTCAACCTGCCGCCGGCATGCGACATCTGCGAGCCCTCCGCCGCCTGCGAGAAATCCTCGGCGAGGCCACGTCGCTCGGAGGTTAGCGGGTCGGAGTTGGGCAACCAGCGCGTAGCCGCATTCGCCAGAGTGCGGGAGCTCAACCCGCAAACGCCCGCATTCTGGCGAATGCGGCTACATCAATCCGCTCGGCGTTGCCCGTCGCAGGGCTGGAACGGGCCGGGAGACCCGTCCTAACAGCCCGTTGAAAAAGGTGTCTGGAACTCTCCGAACGTCAAAAAATCGCTCGATTCCGTGTGGTTGGCAAAGTTCCAGATACCTTTTTCAACATGCTGCCGACTCAGTGCATAGCGCAACACAATACATCACAATATGTTACGTCAGAAACAACCTCGACGGGCTGAACCTCCATTTTGACGGCTGGCATTCTGTGACGTAGGGTTCGTGCAGAGTGTTGTTTTTGAGCAACGCCAAATTCGTTTTGGCAGCAAGCTCAAACCTGCAGACAGTTGCCGAAATTCCCACTCGATCCCCCGAGCCCCACTGTTATGTCGACTGCTTCCGCAAAATTGTCCCCCGCTGAGTTCCTGACAGAATTGCAGAACAACATCGGTCGCCTGCGCGCCGCTGGGCCGGCCACCGCAGCGGCTCAACCGCTGGTCAAAGTTGCGCCCGATTCCTCGATCGTGACAGCATTGTTTCCGGAACCAGTTGCCACCGATCCCTCGCCCGAGCCGGATTCTGATCCCGATCTCGATCCCGAGGCTGAACTGCCCGCCGAGGCCGTGGCAGACGAGACGCCGCCTCCCGCCACCGAACCTTCAGAACCTCCCACGTCGGCTCGCAACAATCCGCTGATCAATGGGTTATTGAACCGGGTCGACAATCTGCTCGGGCCCAGTCCCAAGCCTTCGGACGGACCATTTTCCCCCAAGGCCCCTGATTCTCTGGATGCTGCCGGGCTGACGTTTGAAGATATTGAACGGTTGATTCTCAAGTTCCTCCTGTCGCGCGGTTCCGCCACCGGACGCCTGATTGCCTCGCAAATCAGCCTGGCATTCATGATCGTCGAACCCATTCTGAAGTCGTTGAAGCACGAACAACTGGTCGTCTTCAAGAGTTCCGCTGCCATGGGCGACTACGAGTATCTGCTGACCGACAACGGTCGCGACCGATCCCGGCGGTATGTCGCCGAGTGTACCTATTTCGGGTCGGCCACCGTCTCACTCAAGGACTACCTGAAGGCGATGGCCGCACAGAGCATCGCCAAGCAGCATGCGACTGAAGCCGACCTCCAACGGGCATTTTCCGACCTGATTATCAACGAACGGATGCTGGATCGACTGGGGCCGGCGATCAATTCCGGCCGCGGGATGTTCCTCTTTGGTGAGCCCGGCAACGGCAAGACCAGTATCGCCGAACGCATCACCAGTTGCTTCGGTTCGACGATCTGGATCCCCAAGGCGCTAGGGATCGATGGCGACATCATCCGCCTGTTTGATCCGTCTGTGCATCAAGCCATCAAGCAGGAGCCCACGGCCGGACTGCTGGATAACACGAATATCGATCAACGCTGGGTGCAGATCAAACGGCCGACGATCGTGGCCGGCGGTGAATTGACGATGGTCGAGCTGGAAGTCCGTCAGAATTCGCAAACCAAGGTCTGCGAGTCTCCGTTGCAGCTCAAGAGCAACTGCGGCACGTTTGTCATCGACGACTTCGGCCGCCAGCGGATGCCAGTCGCCGAGTTGCTGAATCGCTGGATCGTGCCGCTGGAAAAGCGCTACGATTACTTGAATCTGCCCAGCGGCAAGAAGGTGCAGGTCCCCTTCGATCAGCTCATTATTTTTTCGACGAACCTGGAACCGAAGGACCTGGTCGACGGTGCGTTTCTACGGCGTATTCCGTACAAGATCGAAGTGGCCGATCCCAGCGAGGACGAATTCCGCCGCCTGTTCGCCGCAGTCGCGCCGTCGCAAGGTTTTCAGCTCGACCGCGAATCGATCGACGCCTTGGACTATCTGATCGAGACGCACTACCGGGCCAAGAATCGCCCGTTCCGAGCCTGTCAGCCGCGCGACTTGCTGCTGCAAGTCCGCAATTTCTGCCTCTATAAAAGTCTGCCGCGGAAGGTGTCTCCGGCCGCGTTTGACTTCGCCTGCGAGAACTACTTCTCGGTGATGTAATTGCGCTCGGGGGTCGGGCCTACGATTTTTTGACATTGGCCGATGTCACATTAATACGAAACCAGGCGTCGGGGCGGCCAATCTCGAAAATTCGTAGGCCCGACCCTGCACCCTTTCACGCGTTAAAACTCGCACTTCTTGACTCGGTGTTTCCGTCCGGTCATAATCGAAGGTGCTGAAATCCGTGCCAGCGGAAGCCGCCACAGCGGTTGGTTTGGGAGTCGGCGTCGGAAACACGCGAACAGGTTGCCAGTAATTGGATTCAGCAACGTGTTCGGGAAGGAGTGCTTCGCATGTCGCGGTGTTTGCAGTGGATTTTGCTGCTGGGGTTGTGCGCATTCGTCATGGATG
>CAMAVF010000480.1 GCA_945861445.1 Planctomicrobium piriforme
CGCATCAGGAAGAGGACGGGGCCTGGTTGTTGCCCCCTCCCGCCAACGGAGCCCCGCCAATCTGGGAATCGCGCGAAACACTGGCCCTGTTAGCATTGCTGGCCTGGGAACCCTACGTCCCTGTCGATCCGGCCGCTGCTGCCGCGGCCCGTGCCAGTCGTGAGAAGGCACTGGCCTGGTTGACCGCAACCAAGGATTCAGAAACCTTGCAGGCGACATCGCTGCGGTTATTGCTCGATGTTCGCCTGGGGAAGCCGCCCGATCAGCTCCAACCGCGAATCGACCGACTGTTTGCTCTGCAGAAGTCAGATGGTGGCTGGAGTCAGACTGCCGACATGCCCAGTGATGCCTACGCCACAGGACAGACACTGTGGGCGCTGAGCCGGGCCGGGGTCAAATGGGAACGACCCGAGATCGGTCGCGCGGTGGCGTTCCTGGTGTCGACGCAGCGCGAGGATGGTTCGTGGACGATGACCTCCCGCAATCATCCCGGTGTCGTGACGACGCGGAATCCCATTCGCAATCCGATCCCGATTACGTACTTCGGCAGCGCCTGGGCGACATTGGGGCTGCTGCGATCTGTGCCAGTCATTCCCGATCCCGCTGTGCAACAAAAGGTGGCGATGGATCAAGTCCGGCTGTATCAGGGTAAGTTCGATGTGGACGAGAACAGCCCTGACAAGGCAGTGGTGCGAGTTGATCTGACCAATTATCAACTGGACGACATGGGTGTCGCAGATTTCGCCAAACTGCTGCGAGTGCTGCCGCGACTGACCACTCTCGAATTCAAGTCGGCGAAGATCACCGACGCCGGTCTAGTGCATCTCAAGAGTCTGCCACAACTGCGCAACCTGACGCTGGAAAACGCCGTGATCACCGATGCCGGCGTGACCCAACTGAAAGAGTTCAGCTATCTGGAAGTCTTGAACTTGAAGGGAACTAAGATCACGGACGCGGGCGTCAAGGATCTGCAGCAGGCGTTACCCAAACTCAAAGTCGAACATTGAGTACGGCGATTGTGATATCATGATTGCCTTTCGCCGGCCGTTCTCCAGTAGTGGCAGAAAAGGTGATCCATGAAAGCCGGGCAATGTGCCGAGACGCCTCCGAGTTCCGGTCTGATGTTCGGTGGAATCGCACCGCCGGTTGTGATGCGTGGTGCGTTGCCTGACCGGGATAAAATGGCATGAATGAGAAGACGCGCCTTGAACCCGCGGTGAAGCGCACTCAGCAGCGAAGCCAGGAACTGTACGATCCGCGGCAGGGGGGCGAAGCGTTTCGTTTGCAGTCGCTGTCGCTCGCCCCACAGGTGTTCGAACCCCCGCGGACCAATTATTTCACCGTCCTGTCGATCGAAACCGGTGACGGCGAATTCTGGGCGGACACTGCGCAGCATGAGTTCCGTGAACATCAACTCTTGTTCTTTGTTCCCTACCAGTACATTCGCCTGGTGCCGCGCCAACCCGTGCAGGCGGCCATGCTGCACTTTCATGCCAATTTCCTGTGCGTCGAAACATTCCATGCCGAAAAAGGCTGCAGCGGCAAGCTCTTCAATGATCCCTACGGCCTGCCCGTCGTCGCGCTCGACGATGACGCGCGAAAATCGGTTCACGAGCTCCTCGTGCGAATGTCTCGTGAGCAAGAGGAACAACACCCGGCATGGCAGGATGTGCTACTCGCTGCGATGAAGATCTTGCTGGTGGTGGCCTCGCGGTTGAAGCAGTCCCAGACCGACAGTTGTCCTGCGGATATCGCCGACTACCGGCATCCGGTGATGGGCCAACTCCGCGAGTTGATTGAGCAGAATTACCGCCTTCTGCATGCTCCAGCAGGCTATGCGGCACTACTCCACATGACGCCTAAGACACTGGGGCGGCATGTTCGAGAGTTCCTGGGTAAGACGCTGACCGATCTCATTCGGGAACGCATTTTGACGCATGCGAAATGGGAATTGCTGCATACATTGCGATCAGTCAAGGAGATCGCCGCCGAGATTGGCTTTCACGACGAACTCTATTTCAGTCGCTTGTTCAAGAAGGCAACCGGCGTCTCACCCACGTTTTTCCGCGAGTTCGAAACGGAAATCCGTGGCGGAAGCAATCTGTCCATGTAATTGTCCCACGCGCCCATTCTGGAACTACCGGCCAGGGCCGATACTTCAGGTGTCTCAAGACGAGAACCTGGAATTTCCAGACCGCTGTGAGATTTGGACAAATTGGAGACAGGACAATGCATCACTTACGACTCTACGAATTGGCGTCGCGGATGGACCGTGTCGGGATCACTGTGACACGAATTGGACTGATCGCGGTCCTCTTGTGGATCGGTGGCTTAAAAGTCTTCAAATATGAGGCTGAGGGTATCGTTCCCTTCGTGGCGAATAGTCCATTCATGAATTTCTTGCTGGCCGATCCTGCTCATTACAAAGCACACAAGAACCCGGAAGGGGCCTTGGTACCGGAGAACCGTCAGTGGCACGAGCAGAATGGCACTTATGTGTTTGCTTACGGCCTGGGCAGTGTGATCGTGTTGTACGGATTGCTTCTCAGCGTCAATCCCTGGCTGCCCCAAGTAGCCGCGATCGGCAGTTTTCTGGTGTTTACCATGTCATTTGTCACGCTGTCGTTTCTGATCACGACGCCGGAATGCTGGGTGCCGGCGTTGGGTGATTCTCAATACGGCTTTCCGTATCTTAGCGGCGCCGGCCGGCTGGTCATCAAGGACGCGATCATGATGGGCGCCGCGTTGGTGACCATGGCGGATTCGGCGAAGGCTTATTTGAACCAGCGCGGGAGAACGCTGTGAAGGATTTCCGAGACCGGATTATCAGGATACATAGATTGATTTGTATGTCGAGTCGATGGGAGGGCGAAGTTCTCGCCGAGCGTTCTTAATTGCTGGTTGCAAAGTGTGGAAAGAGGAACACCAGAGATTTTCTTGGTGAGCCCAGTCCCGTCAGGGCTGGGGTGGGGTAGCGACTTTGATTGCCGATCGATGTCGCTCGATGTTGGTTCTGCAACGGGAGTCTCTACCCTACCCCCGGCCTCACGGCACGGGGCTCACCTGGTCTTTCAGGTAAAATCACGCGTCTCGGCGATAGGTTCCTGAGAAGCCGCGTAGTCTCTCGGCAGCCGAAAGACTACGCGGTTCGGCAGGAGACTCACCTCCCATATCAACCACGCTCGAGGAAATGGACTCACGAAAAATCCGGTCGGGGATGCAAAAACTGGATTTGTCGCTCACCCGCAATGGCCCGGTCTCGTATACTTGAGAGATGCCCGACACGCGCGATCCCAGGTAGGTTCCAGGGCTTGTCGGCAAACTGACGTCCATCAGCGAACAAGGTGCCCGGATCAGGGCATGGCCGGATCACTTGATATGGCTGGGTGGTTTTCACGCGTATTGCAGGGGAGCGCTCCGGCCGCCGCCGAACCGGTGCCGTTTTCGTTGACTTGTCGCTGTGGAAGTGCCGTCTCCGGGATCCGCAGCGAGCGGATGCATGTCGCGGTGTGCCGCGAATGTCGCTATCAGATCTGTGTGTTGCCCGTCAGCCCCTATCCCCGGCCCAAAGTCCGCACGCCGAAGAAAAAGACTCCCAAGCCGAGCGTGTTGCGAGATACGGTCGAGCCGGACGTCCGAACTCCACCGCCGTCTGCCAAGCGGGGTTCACGATCGGAAGGCGGAACGAAGCCGTCTGCCGTTAAGAAATCGACGCGGGCCGATTCCAAGCCGCAAGCAGAGGTCCGTCGAGAGTCCCCATTTGCCGTACCGCGACGCCGGATTGTGACACCATTGCGGCTCATCGCGGTCGGCATGATTGGCGTGGTCACCCTGGCGGGTTGGTGGGTGGTTCATCGCCGCGCGGTGGCCCAGGCCGTGGTGATCTTCGCGGAAGCCGCCAAGGCGGGACGGGCAGCGCTGGCAGAAGCCGATTTCGACTTGGCCGATCTGCAACTGCAACGCGCCGTGTCAGCACTGGAACTGCTGGGACGCGACGACCGCGATGCCCGGCAGGTGCGGCAACTGGCTCGCGAAGCAACCGCCGCTCGCGGACTGGCCTTGAGCAGCCTGTTCGAACTGATCAGCGAAGCACGCAGCGCTCGGAAGATTTCGGCGGCGAACTGGCAACAGACGATCAAGCACAATTATCAGGGACGCTGGTTCCTGGTGGAAACCAATGGCCTGCTGTTGACGACCGGTGATCCACCGCAGTGGCAGTTTTCGGTGCCGCTGATTCCGGGGACCGAGCCGTTGCAGATCAGCGGCGACCTGACGAACTGGTCGCGTCTGTTTGGCTCAACGCCACCGACGCAGGTGATTCTGGCGGGACAATTGGATGAAATCCGGCCGCTGGCCGGCGACCAGGGATTAGAAATCGTGCTGAAGAAAGAGACGCTGTGCCTCTGGACGAATCCAGACGTTTATTCGGCATTGGGTGGCACCCTGGACGACGGCAGCCGCGCGACATTGACCTCGCAGGCACAATTGCTGGGGGTGACTGAATGAGTGGTTTCATCCCACAGAAGCAGCGCCTCGCCGTGGAACATTCGGGTTCATGGGAGGGTGAGGCTCCCGCCGAACCGCGGAGTCCATTAACAGA
>CAMAVF010000481.1 GCA_945861445.1 Planctomicrobium piriforme
CGGGGACTCCGATTCCCGGATTCGCACTGGCCGATTGTCCGGCAATCTATGGCGATGCGATCGAGGAGGTCGTAAAATGGAAAGCCGGTTCGGCTGTCAGCGCACTGGCCGGAAAGCCGGTGCGTCTGCGCTTTGTGATGACCGACGCTGACTTGTATTCGATCCGTTTTCGCGACTGATCCGAGTCGGCTCGCATTCGTGATGACTCTTCACACATCAACCCGTCAGCATCGCAGAAGCAAAGGACAAGAAATGATGATCAAGTCAGAGAGTCAGTGGACGCCGTCGGTGTACCCGCTCGTCGTGGTTCTGGCGTTGTTCGCCACAGCGGCTCACTCGCAGGAACGCGATACGAAGGATCCCGTCGTTCGTGACATTGGAGCAAGGCGTGAACTGTTTGTGGATCGTTTCCTAATTGATCGGCTCGACAACGCGTCGCTCAAGCTGCATGAACCGCGACTCGCACCCGCGATGACCGAGCCTGCCGATAACATGGAATATGGTACTGTGATCAAGGACGGTGATTTCTTCCGGCTCTACACACGCGACGGTCGCGGTGCGAAATTCGACGGAGATGCCGCCGAGGTCACTCGCTATTGCGAAAGTCGCGACGGCATTCATTGGACGAGGCCGAAACTTGGACTCGTCGAGATCGATGGTTCAAAAGACAACAATGTGATCCTGCATGAGGCTCCGTTCTGTCATAACTTTTCGCCGTTTCTGGATCAACGTCCCGAAGTTATGCCGGAGCAGCGATTCAAGGCGCTGGCTGGCACAGTGAAGTCGGGATTGGTGGCGTTCGTATCGGCCGATGGCATTCACTGGAAGAAGCCGCGCCCCGAGCCCGTCATCACCTACACAAAAGAGTACGCATTCGATTCGCAGAATGTTGCGTTTTGGTCGGAAACTGAGGACTGTTATGTCTGCTACTTCCGGCACTTCCTCGATAAGCAACTGCGGTCGGTTTGTCGGACCACGTCGGCGGATTTCGTGACGTGGTCCGAGCCTGTGCCGTTAAAGCCAAATTTTCCCGGCGAACATATTTACACGACGCTGACACATCCGTACTTTCGTGCCCCCCATATCTATATTGCCACGCCCACGCGATTTCATCCGGAGCGAGGCGAGAGCACCGACATTCTCTTTATGACCACTCGCGGTGCCAGCCCGTTCGACCGCACGTTCCGCGAAGCCTTCATTCGACCGGGACTCGACCCGGAACGCTGGGGAAACCGTTCCAACTACGCGGCACTCAACATCGTGCCGACAGGTCCAGCGGAGATGTCCATTTACACAACGCCATTCCGTCGGTTCACCCTGCGAACGGACGGCTTCGCATCGGTGCATGTGGGAGCGGATGTCGGTGAATTGGTGACTCAGCCATTGCGTTTCGCAGGCAAAGAACTCGTGATCAATTATTCGACCAGCGCCGGTGGCAGCGTGCGAGCTGAAATACAGGATGAATCCGGTCAGCCGATCCCTCACTTTACTTTGACCGACAGCCGTAACCTCGTCGGCGACACGATCGAACAGCAGGTCGGCTGGAAGAATGGGAGCGATGTGTCGTCGCTCACCGGAAAGCCCGTTCGCTTGAGGTTCGTGATGCAGGAGGCGGATCTGTTCGCGATCCAGTTTCGGGAATGACAGGGCCACGACAATTAATGATGCCCCGATCCTTACCATCCGCAATTTGTACAACGGACTTCTAGTCCGTCGACCAGACCCATACGACGGACTGGAAGTCCGTCGTACCGGTATACTCAAAGGCAATAAGCGTGACTCACAACCAGCTCACACGGAACTTCAGGCAGCACCTCTGCTCCTTCAGACACATCGGCTCACCGTCATTGACGATGTGGTCGATGGTGATTCTCCTAAGCAGCCCGACTTATGCCCAGCGGCCACAGAATGACGTCAAGCCGGTCTTAAACGTCTTCCTTCTGGCCGGACAATCCAATATGGCCGGCGCCGATTCAGAAGTCGCGGTGCCGCCGGGATTTCAGCAGACAACCGCCGATCGGGACACGCTCTTCACCACCGCTCCGCTTCCCGACGGAGAGCAATCGAAGCAGTACGTCCCCTGGGGCGAAATTCGCGGCCACGAGTCGAAGGGGAAACTCGTGCATGGCCCTGAGGTTGGATTTGCTCGAACGTTACACGCTGCCGGATGGCGTAATCTGGCCATTATCAAAGTCCATGCGAATTTTGGCCGCGACGTTCAGGACTGGCCGTGGAGCGAGCGTGGAGCGTTATTTGATGACTGGATGTCATTCGCCGATGCTCGGATCGCCGAACTCGTCGCCAGAGGACATACCATTCGCGTCCGAGGATTTCTCTGGCACCAGGGCATCGACGATGCGATCCACGGAAAGCTGGCCAGTCACTACGAGCGTAATCTCGGCGACCTGATCAGCGTCCTGCGAAAGCGCTATGCGGACGAACATGCTCCCTTCATTCTTGCTCGTAGCGTGAACTCGCGAATCGCACAGCCGGACCCCAATGCGGGGAATGATTCACCCTTGGCCGTCGTACGCCGGTCTCAAGTAAAAGTTGGCAAGTCGGTTCCCTTCGCAGCCTGGATCGACGTCGATGACCTGCCGAACGTCAACACTCATCATTTCAGCACGGAAAGCCAGCTTGTCATTGGGAAGCGATTTGGTGAGGCGTTTTTGAAGTTTCAGAAACATGCTGTCGAAGTGTCACCGTACAGCGGACTTGTCCGTAGCGACGAACCGGTTAGGCCGAGCATCGACCAGCAGCCGTTGTTTAAGGCCGGTGAGGACGGGTACTTCAACTACCGCATCCCCAGCCTGGTGGTGACGACACAGGGCACCGTGCTGGCGCTCTGCGAAGCGCGCAAGAAGACGGGCCACGACTGGGATGACGTCGACCTGGCTTTGAAGCGCAGCACCGACCACGGTCGTACTTGGAGCAAGATGCAGATTATCGCCGACGAGGGAGAGTTGACGATCAATCAACCGTGCCCGGTCATCGATCATAAGACAGGCACGATCTGGCTGCCGCTGTGTCGAGGTAGCAAGCCGGGAAAGGGCAATGTCGAAGTTCTGCTGATGAGAAGCACCGATGATGGCCAGACCTGGTCCCGGCCGATCAGCATTCATCAGTCGGTGACCGATCCGTCCTGGACGTTCGTCGGGACGGGACCGGGGCACGGAATTCAATTGAAGAGTGGACGATTGCTGATTCCCTGCTGGTTTGACGTGACGCCCACCTGCGGCGAGGTCCAGTCGTCGTGTTGCATCTACAGTGACGATCACGGTGTGACCTGGAAACGGGGCGAACCGCTGACGCGCAACGCTTCCGACGAGTGCGACGTCGTGGAACTGGAAGATGGCACGGTCTATCTCAACGCGCGGTCCCGTGGTCAGAAACAACGCGCCTATGCCTTCAGCAAGGACGGCGGGCAGAGTTGGTCAGCGGTTCAATACGATCCCCATCAGCCAGAACCGTCATGCGATGGGGCGCTGATCCGGCTGAGCGACAGCCGTCGCTCGGACAAGAACCGGGTTCTAGTCGCCTGCCCTACGAACCCGGATACGCGCGCCCACATCAGAGTCCGGATGAGCTATGACGAGTGCCGGACCTGGCCGATTGCTTCCGAGCCGCTGGCTCATCTCGGTGGATATTCCGACCTGGCAGTTACCGGCGACCGTCAAGTCCTTTGTCTGTACGAGACATGGCCATCGTACAAGGAGTTTAGCGAAAATCGAACAAACCTCGTTCTCGCGGCGTTCAACGTCGAATGGCTGTCCGCTGGAAAAGACACGTTGGCCGCGCCGCACGCCTTACCCAAGGGGCCGTCCGGTCATCGCTGAATCCGCGGTACGTCGTTGCAACCATCCGAATCGCGGATATAAAACTTGCCGAGGACGCTCGATCCATGAAGACCTACTTCGTTGCCTTCCGATTGGTTACCGCGTTCTCGCTGGCAGTGTCCCTTTCGTCATCAGGCGCGAGTGCGTCGGAACCGATGCCCGATCCGTTTGCCGGATTGGCCGATGAATATCAAACTCTGACTCGACCGCTGCTGCAACAATTCTGCCTGGAGTGTCATTCGACGGCGAAGCAAGAAGCGGACCTGGACCTGGAGCGATTCGCAGCTCTTGCCGACGTGCGGCGCGGGACGAAGGCGTGGCTGAAGGTGGTCGAGATGCTCGACAATGGCGAGATGCCGCCCGCCGAATCGAAGCAGCCGTCCGCCGAGCAGCGAAAGCAACAGCGCGGGTGGGTCGAACGATACCTGCATGCCGAATCACTGGCGAGCGCGGGCGATCCGGGTCCCGTCGTGTTGCGAAGGCTGAATAACGCGGAATACACCTACACGATCCGTGATCTGACGGGCGTGGACCTCGATCCGGCTCGCGAGTTCCCAACCGACAGTGCCGCGGGCGAGGGCTTCACTAACGCAGGCAACGCGCTTTCGATGTCGCCGGCGCTGCTGGCCAAGTATCTCGCTGCCGGCAAGGAGATCGCTCGTCATGCGGTGTTGCTCCCGGATGGAATTCGCTTCTCGCAGTTCACCGCACAGCGGGACTGGACGAATGAAACGTT
>CAMAVF010000482.1 GCA_945861445.1 Planctomicrobium piriforme
CCCCTACCCCCCCTTATAAAGGGGGGGATTACGAGCGGGATTTGCACCGGAATTTGCCTCAGATCATCCGTGCGGCCTGCATTTTCGAGGCGCGGGCCCGCAAGCCGGGAAATGTCCATCCAGAGATCGCGTTCCCTGATTTGTGTTACGAGGATTTCGTGCTCGCCGCACAGGCGGTGTCGGAAGTTCTGCCGGCGGCTGTGGGTCGGGGAGTCGGGACGGCCGTGCTGGAATCAGTGCAGCGAACGCGGGAACTGGTAGACCGTCCGACCAATCCCAATCTGGGGATTATCTTGTTGCTCGCCCCGTTGGTCGCCGTGCCCCCTGGCGTTTCCCTGCAGTACGGGATTGGCGAAATCCTGGCTCGGCTGACTGTGGACGATGCCCGGCAGGTGTATCTCGCGATTGGACTCACCAATCCTGGGGGAATGGGAAAGGTCGCCGAGGCTGATCTGACCGAAGCCCCCTCGATTTCATTATTGGAGGCCATGCGGCTGGCTGCCGACCGGGATGCCATCGCGTCCGAATATGTGACGGGATTTCAGATCGTATTGGGGACCGGGGTTCCCTTTCTGGCGAGTTGGCCCGATTTTGTAACCGATTGGGAGGCAGCGATCATCCATCTGCAACTGACGCTGATGAGTCGCTATCCGGATACACTGATCGCTCGCAAATGCGGGCGGAAAGTGGCAGAAGAATCAGCCCAGCGAGCCCAATCAGTCCTGGATGCTGGCGGTCTGCAGGCCGAACCGGGACGGCTCAAATTGGGTCTACTTGATGCCTGGTTACGAGCGGACGGCCACCGTCGGAACCCGGGAACGACTGCTGATCTGATCGCCGCATCGCTGTTCGCCGCCGCGCGGGATGGTATGATCCGGTTTGACTAGGGCTCTGTCACGACTTAATTTTCGGGTTGGGTGCCACTGGCTATGCCAGTGCCGGTAGTCTTTCGGCTGTCCGAAAAGCACTGGCATAGCCAGTGGCACCCGAAGGTTTAGCCTTGATGAAGCACTAGGGCCTGTTGAATGAATACAAGCTCGAAGCGCAAGCGAGTGCATTCTGATTTCTGACTCGAATTGAATGTACTCACTTGCGCTTCGAGCTTGTATTCGCGGTCACTTTGTGACCGGCCCGCAAGTCAATTTCGCATAGTCCATTACCCTACCACGCTTGAATCAACACACATGATGTCCACTCCCCTGCCGCAAGGTTTTCGTGCTGCCGGTCTGCATTGCGGGATCAAGAAGGATCCTGCCATTCTGGATCTGTCGTTGTTCGTTTCGGATCTGCCCGCGACGAGTGCCGGGGTGTTCACGCAAAACCGTGTTTGTGGAGCGCCAGTCAAGGTCTCCCGAGAACGGATTCGCCGCACAACTTCGCGCGCTGTTGTCATCAATTCAGGCAATTCGAATGCCTGTACCGGCGAGCAAGGCATTGCCGATGCCCGGTGGATGACGGGCCTGGTTGCCGAACAGTTGCAGTGTGCCGCCGAGGATGTTGCCGTCTGTTCCACCGGAGTGATTGGACGCTTTCTACCCAAGGAGAAACTGGCTGCCGGGATCCCGCAGATCGTGCCCCAACTGGCTGCCACGCCTGAAGCATTCGAATTGGCGGCGCGGGGGATTCTGACGACCGATACCTGCGTGAAAATGGCGACACGCACGCTGCAGATTCAAGGCCAGACGGTCCGGATCAGTGGCTGTTCTAAAGGAGCCGCGATGATCGGGCCGAATATGGCCACGATGTTATGCGTGATCATGACCGATGGCGTTCTGACCGTGTCCGAGGCCGACCAAACGCTGCGGCATGCCGTCGACCGCAGCTTTAACAGCATCAGTGTGGAAGGCCACACCAGCACCAGCGACACGGTCTTGCTGCTCGCGAATGGGGCGGCGTTTGGCGGACGAGGTTCACCGCTCAATGCGACTGATCTGGCTCAGTTTCAGCAGGCTCTGGACGAAGTCGCGGCCGATCTGGCCATGGCAATCATTTCCGATGCCGAAGGGGCCACTCATATTGTCACAATCGACGTGCAGGGTTGCCGCACCCGGGAAGAAGCGTTGCGGATCGCCAAAACGGTGGCCGATTCCGCGTTGGTCAAGACCGCCATTCACGGTGCCGATCCGAACTGGGGACGCATTGTGTCGGCCGCGGGATACTCGGGGGTGGATCTGTACGAGGAACATATTTCGTTGAAAGTGAATGGCATCCCGCTCTATCAAGCAGGCACCCCCCTGCCCTTCGACGCCACCGCCGCTTCAAAAAGCATTCGCGAAAACAGAGACACGCACATCGAACTCGACCTGACACTCGGCACGGCCGCCGTCCGCTATTGGACATCCGATCTGACCGCCGAGTACGTTCGATTGAACGCCGATTACACGACATAGAGATCCGGATCAATCGTGGCAAGATGTCATGGACTCAATAGCGAGTCCGCGTTTGAGTTCAGAGCATGAAAATCCACAGATTTCGCAGAGGACGCAGATGCTGAGAAAAGGAATTCTTATCTGCGCCCTCTGCGAAATCTGTGGATAAATTCTGAATTGTTTCACCGCGAGTTTCACCCAAGGTAATCCAGCATGCCCACTTCCCGCCGCTCCGTGCTGATCGTCGAAGACGAAGAGATCATTCGCACGACGCTGCACGAATTTTTGTTGAGCGAGGGGTTCGATGTCGCCAGTGCGGCGAATGTGGCACAGGCCCTGCAAATTGCCCGATCGCGGGAATTCCAGGTCGCCATCTGCGACGTGCAGTTGCCTGATGGGGACGGTGTCGCGCTGTTGCGGAAACTCCAGCAACTGCAGTCTCAGATTTGCGTATTGATTATCACCGCGTACGCGACGGTCGAAAGCGCCGTGGAAGCGTTTAAGGCGGGGGCGTATGACTACCTGATGAAGCCTGTCATTTTTGATGATCTGGCTTTCAAGCTCAATCGCCTGTTCCAATACCGCGAAGTGTTTCTCGAGAATCTGGCGTTGCGTCGGGAATTGGCCCGCCACGAGATGTTCGATGAACTGGTGGGTTCCAGCCAGGCCCTGCGAACCGTTCAAGAGTCGATTCGCAAGGTGGCCGTGACGAACTGCCACGTGTTGCTGGAAGGGGAATCCGGAACAGGCAAAGAGCTCTTCGCGCGGGCCATTCATCGAGCCGGACCCAAGAAGCACGAGAAGTTTTTGCCCGTGAACTGCGGGACGATGCCTGTCGATTTGCTGGAGTCGCAACTGTTTGGCTGCCGTAAAGGCACGGCCGGGGCAGACTCTGACCAGCCGGGAATCTTTCTACTCGCCGGAGAAGGGACAGTTTTTCTGGATGATGTGGCCCAGTTGCCCGTCAGTTGCCAGGCGAAAGTCCTGCGAGCCATCGAGTACCAAGAAATCCTCCCTCTGGGCAGCGCCGAGGCCGTGCGCGTCTCACCAAGAATCATTGCCTCAACCACCCGTGACTTGCTGCGAGAAGTCGCTGAAGAGCGATTTCAAGAAGACCTTTTCTACCGACTGAACGGCGTCAAAATCCGGATTCCGCCCTTGCGAGAACGCCTGGATGACATCCCCGAACTGGTCGAATTCTTCCTCTCCAAACACACTCAGGCGATTGGCAAACGAGTGACCGGAGTCAGCGGCGAAACCATGCGGTTATTGATGTCGGCTCGGTGGAAGGGCAATGTCAGGCAACTGGACAATGCCCTGCAGCGGGCCGTCATCATGTGCGAAGGTCCGCAGATTCAGCCCCAGGATTTACCGAGTGACATCTTGGGCATCGAAACGCCGATCCCCGCCACAGACGATTTGCGATCCGCCCTGCGGCATTACGAACGTCTGCATATCCGCCGGGTATTGCAACAGTGGCCAGATAAACGCGAGGCGGCGAAACGCCTGCGGTTGGGGCTTTCAAGTCTGTATCGCAAGATCGAAGATCTGGAAATTGATCTGTAGCGGGTGATCGTGATTTCAACAAAAAGCCCTGTTGCTGCTCGTTTTCGTGGGTGTTGCCCGGAGCAAAGGTTGCTGCACACCACCTTCGATTGCGGCCGTACTGTTGGGCCTGTTCCTTGCTGGAAGTGCGGTTGTGTCTGCCCCTCCGATGCCCCCGGTTCCTACAAAGCCATACGATAAACCCCTTGATATGTGCCGTCCTCCGTTTCGCCCGCAGTCGCCGGTATGACGAAGAACTTTGGAGATACCACGGATGGATTGGGGAGCGCTCTCATTGGATCATTTACTCATCGCCAGAAGGGCGTTGCCGGTGGTTCTACTGGCTATGCTTTGGTGCTGGGAGACATGGCAGCCATTATTTGGGAAACAAGCAGGACGGTTGAAGCACGCAGGCCGAAATCTTGCAGTTGCCGTCTTCAACACCATCGTTGTGGCGTTGGCGTTCGGCTCGCTGACGGCTTCCGTTGCGTATTGGGCCGAAAAGCATCAAGTCGGCCTGTTGAATCTGCTGCCGTTATCCGATCCCATTCGCTTCGGATTGGCGATGATTCTGCTTGACGGCTGGATGTACCTCTGGCATCGAGTTAATCATTCGGTGCCGCTGTTATGGCGTTTCCACAGGATGCACCA
>CAMAVF010000483.1 GCA_945861445.1 Planctomicrobium piriforme
GCGTTTCACAAGCACCCTCGCGGCCCCAAACGTCCGCGCCCCAAACGCGCCACCGGAAGAAACAGGCACCACTACTCGACCTATCGCCTCCTTAATCCCGATGAAAAAAAACCTTGAAAGGGATGGTTGCACAGCAACCTTGGCCACCCGCGTTGACGGAGAAGTGCCTTCTAATTCGGTCCGCGCTCATAGGTTCGGAGAACCTGTACCACCCCTCGATTGTCGCCGGCATTAGAACGGATCTACGACTTCTCCGTCATCAATGAGTAGGAGGCGACGAAGATTCTGCGGAGTGATTGCGTCGGGAATGGCTCGCACGGATCCGTCACAGATACCAACTCGAAACTTTCTCTCCAGTTGCCCAGCCAGACCCTTGTGAGGGTTCTTGGGGTCGACCTTTAAGTCCTTGGGCTCAGTCCAGTTCACGACATGGTCGGTGGTCGCGTCGACAATGCCGATCGTGTTCGATGTCCCATCTGTAATTGCTCTAATTGACCTGCCTTCGAGGCCAAAAAAGAGTGTGTGTTCGCCGCTGATTCCAAGGTAGGTTGTTAGCCCTTGAGTACGTTGTCTCGCTGTAATATTTGATGAAGCATAGATGGCTGGCATCCGCGTGACCAATTTTCGGTTGTGTTCGCTATCCCACGGTTCATTCAGGTGGAATTCTTTATAAAGAGCACTTTCATCAAGGTACGGCAAAATGTGGACTCGCCAGCTGAGTAATGGCTTGCCGTCAGGTGAACAATTTGCGGCAGGTGGAAATGTCTTATTGGCGTCATGATAATTGTGCAGGGCCAGCATAATGTGTTTAAGATTGTTGACGGTACGTTTCTGTACTGCATTTCGATGCAATTGTGTTCTCAGCGGTTCGGCAAACTCATCGATCACCTTTTGCGTTCCACCGTTGGTATCGTTGATGGAAAGTATTAAGCGATCGCCTTGTTGCGTTGGTGTGAGCAGTTTTTTCAACGCACCAATGCTGCTCTCGTTGACGGCGCCAGTACTCATTCCCAGATTCAGCAGTGCTGCGAGCGTTTTTGCTGAGGACTCGGCAGATGAACCGTCGTTGGCTTGCAAAACGAACTGCAGCTCGGGGCGAGGCGACGGCGTCAGTCCCAGGGCGAGCCACTTCCAGCCGTCAGCCAAAGTCTTGCCCGACCCACCGCCGAGCTCTGCAGGTAGTTCAGGCCAGAATTCGCGGATGACGCGCCGTGTATCGGGGTCCAGCCCAACGGCGATTTGGATGGGAGATTGCTTAATGACTGCGAGCGCCGCTGTAAACTCGGGCCGAGGAGAATGGGCCGCTGGTTGACGACGTGCGCGGCCTTGGTCGGTGGAGAAAATGATTCCGTCCTTAACCGTTTCAACTGTTGCTTTGCGAACGGTTTTCAAGGCCTCCGCGACGGCGGCTCGATCGGCATCGGTTCCGGCAACGGGAATCGCCAACGTCAAGCTATTGGCTGGCAAATCATGAGTTGAGATCAAGAGAAATAGCTCGGTGACTCGCGGTGGTGCGTTTTTTCTTGCAGCTTCCAAGCCACGGAAGATCGTGTGAATACCCTCGGGTTTCAGCCCGAACCATCCAGACGGATCGGGATAATTTTCAAAAAACTCACTCAGTTGCTGGATCCCAGGATGTGAGAGATCCAATCGGGCCACGACGATTGTCGCGCCGTTAATTTGCTGCTGGACGATAGGGGGCAAGTTGGCGGCTTCTTGGGCAGGGATCATACTGATTGGCATAGCTAGTGCCAACATTGTGATGAGCAACGGAATAGCGCGCATGATGGGTTCCGATGTAGGGTTTTGAGAACGTGTTGAATGGAGTATCGACAAATGTTGAGGCATCCGAAGAGTTCGACCACGCATCGAACAAATCACGCTAATGAAGATGCTTGGAAAGATATCTCAGATTTGCTATCGCATCCGTAGAAGGAATCGCCGACCGGTGAAATGATAGTGTGGTCTCGTGGGAGTAATGACCAGTTCAGCACGGTTATCGATGACTCGATAGTGTAGTTGTTTACCTGTGAAGGGGTCGGATGGCACCGGAACGATGCTGATGTCGGCCAGGGATGCTGGCAAATGGCCATTGTTGTGAGCAGCATGCATGCGAATCGCTTCGATCGTCGCAAGTGCGGTCACAACACGCCGTGGACGGTCGCTCGATTCGCTGATGCCCGTGAGGTTGTATCCCACTCGAGTGTTGATTTGCAGAGGATCTCGATCCGCGACGGCGTCATCGCTCGTTCCGAGATAGCCCTCGCGAATGAGGGAGGCTTGAGTGGCTTCGATCGCCTTCGTTCTTGCGGAGCTCGGCATGAAAATCCACTTGACGAGTTGGTCGGCGGCGTACCGCTGGCAGTCACGAGCAAAGATGGCGACGACCTGTCCGACTGGCATCCGTTCGATTCGTTCGCGATCGTATCCTGCGGCGATCAATTCACGCTTCGCGATGGGATAGCTCCGCGTGACCAATGTTGTAATTCGTGTTCGGTTCGCTAGAGATTCATTGGAGCCTAATTGATTGAAATTGACCGAGGCCAGCAACCGATGCCATTCTGGTGGCGAATGCTCGGCTGTGTCGGCATCGACTAAGAACGGAAACATGCGAAATGCCATGCTCGATTCAAATTGGGTACTAATACTAACGTCTACCAACGGGTCTGGCAGTCCACGCAGAGCCCAGTACAGATTTGGTGAGCCCTCGGCGGCGATCAGGTCACTCAGCGAATCGTTGGCGAGCGATTGGCTGGCAATGGCAATCAGGTTGACGATGATCATCGGAACTGTCGCCAAGTCTTGAGCCAATCGATAGCTTTGTTGGATTGTTTTAAAGGCCACATCATATCTTTTCTCGGCAATTTCAACTTTCGCCTGCAACCGTAATGTACGAGCCAACTGGCGTGCCTCCTGAAACTCCTGGAGTGTGACCGAAATGACATCCATACCTCGAAGGTCTTGAAAGCGGGTGCCCCAGTCGCATGTTTCGCATTGTGTGGCCATTTGGAGTTCGGCGAGGACAACGCGGCGTCTTGCTAACCACGCCTTCGCCTCATTCAGAGGGAGCTTTTCGCACGGCAGGTCGAACCACTCAATGTATCGATCGTGGAGTTCCGGAGGATCTTTCGGCAGGCTTGCTTGGAATAGCGTCGCTCGGTTGTAGTAGGCTGCCGAGTTTCCAGGTTTGCGTTCATTCAAGGGGGGCAACAACTTGAATTGCAGGGCGAAGTGTGGCTCCTTGGCGGGCGAGAGGGCCCATTCGTGCGTCTTGACTTCGGGGGAGAGTTCAGGAAATGCCTCCTCGGCCTGGACCGGGATAACCATTGCCGTCAGTAATAACCCCCCGATTGCGATGAAAAGTCGCTTGGTTATAAATGCGGCCTGGGAAGGTAGACGGTTCATAAGGGATGCTCCTCTAAAAGGCGATCGATTGAGAGATGAGCTTTGTGACCCATTAGAGAAAGGGGGCTGAGTGGTGGTTCCATCGGAAGACGGCGGCTGGGTGAATCTGCATTAACTGATGGTATTCCCGTCGCGCTGCGTTGCGAGTCAGGGCTCGGCACGAATACCAGTTCGTGTGCTCGTTGCATAAATGATCCGACGGATCCGGTTACAAGGAATTCCGACAGATCATCGGACGGTGCGAAGGTTCTCGTTGCCGAGCGATTGTTCTCCCTTGGTATGTGGGCTGGCTGTCGCTCTTGAGCCAGTTGCGCAGCGTCGGTTGTCTGGCTCGAATCTGGTGGTGCTGCTGGCCGGCTCAAGCGTTCGACAATGACCACACGCGGCTCTGGGGCGGTTCTTAACGTCAGCGTGGTGGCGAGCACCAATGAGACCGCAGTCATGAATGTCGCCGCCGTTTGCCAAAGACGCAGAATACGAACCGATGGCGAGCGCGTCGCAGGTGTTTCACGACAGCCGATTTCAGCGCGAGCCGCGGTTCGTCCAGCCTCAAACATCAGTTGACCGCGGTCGAGCGTCGCGGGGCTGGGTTGGAAACCCGTTCGGAGCTGCCGAGCGAACGCATTTAGTTCGTCGGACAGCTCTTCGGGGGAATCTGGTTCGGATGGTCGGTTTTGGTGCATGTTGGTTCCAATCTCACTCGCAGAATCTGCAAGCTGGCTTCGTATCGGCGGAAGGCGGTCGCCGCGGAAGTTCCCAGCAATTCGCCCAACGCGGCAAAGCCGAGGCCACCCCAGGCACGGGCGACGACGATCTGGCGGCCTTCATCGTCGAGCAGTTCCAGGGCTCGTGCTAGGTCGTCTGTATTGAACGGCGGATCGTCACCATCGGTACTGACACGGATCAGCCGAGCGGCAAGAGTTTCATGTCGTCGCCGCCGCGTGGCTGAGCGATTCGCACTGAGAGCCCGCAACTTGACGACATAAAACAACCAGGCGGCAATATTGCGAGGCGATTCAGATTGCCGCATCAGTTCGAGCATCGCTTCTTGGACGCAGTCTTCCGGGGCATCGGTCCACTGTGCGGCAAACAGTTCCAGCGCGGCGGAATGCTCGTCGAGCAAAGTCGCAATCTGCT
>CAMAVF010000484.1 GCA_945861445.1 Planctomicrobium piriforme
CTCGGGATCGTATCCCACAGGAATAAAAGTCACGAACCAAGAACTGGGAGCCGTCAATATTCAGCCTGCCAAATTTCACGGCGACTGGAATTATCGTATCGTTAATAGTCGGTCAAAATAGAATCAACTTATTCTGTCGCGGCTCCTAAGGAGACCCAGTTCTGCGAAATGCCGACTCGCCAACAGTCATCTGCAGCTCGGCAAAACAGGGATTCTGCTTTGAGACGGGGCCGTCAGTCGATACACTGAATGGTGGAGCAGACTGGACACATCGCAGTGACCAGTTGCGAGCGATTGACTTGAGGGCCGGCCATGAGTGCGAATGACAACTGGGACGACATCGAACCCGTCGAAATGTCAGACCTTGCGCCCACCACACCGGATGACGAATCTATTGCGCCCGGGGATGAAGAGCTGGGGGCCGACACACCGCGCCGTGATCGTCGGCTCGATATGCGCCCGAAAGCCGCACGCGGTGCTGATCGCCGTTTGAACCCTCATCCAACCGACCACCGCTTGCATCCGCTACCCGGCTTCGGCCAACCGGCGCAAGATGAATCAACTGCTTACGAGCAAGCTACCGAGAACTTCTATCGAGACGAGATGCTCGATGACCAGTCGGCGACCGATGACGCCCGTGACGATGACGATTTTTCAGATCAGTCTGCAGAATTCGAAGACCAGGTCCACGACGAGACTTGGGCCGCCGCGGATGCTGACTACGATGATTTCGAAGACGCGGATACTGATTACGAGCCGACTACGGAGGAGACGTCCTACGTCACGTCTGAAGATCTATCGGATGATGATGGTTCCTACGATGTGATCATCGAGCCAGATCCCGATGATGAGCCGCGCCATTTGCCGACACGCTGGCTGGCGGCGATCGTCGTCAGCCTGGTCCTGCATGCGTGGATGGGATCGACGCTGTCGTCCGTCACGATCGAAGACCGAGAGTATGAAGGGGCAATCCCCATCGAGTCGCGGATTGCATTGGATGAACCGATCCCCGAAGAGGATGAGCAGGTTGTCGAGTACGAACTTGCAAATCCCAATGATCTGGAAAAAGAGCAGCTCACCGCATTGAACGCGAAGAGTGTGGGGTTGGTCCTGTCAGAGAAACCCGTGCAAGAAGCGGCTCCACAACTGCTCGAAGTTGCGTCGGTGGAATTGCGCGAATCGGCTCCTGTTTTCGATATTCCCGAAGGGACCGAGGTCGATGAGACCCTCGTCGTGCAAGGGACCACTGGTGAGGGCATTATTCAACTGGATGCCGCCCTGGACCGTGTCACCTGGGAAATCGCCGCGAATCTGAAAGAACGCAAGGTGCTGATCGTCTGGCTGATAGATGCGTCCGGCAGCCTGATCGAGCAACGCAAAGACGTCACCAAACGCATGCGACGGATCTATGGGGAACTGCAAGCGCTGGAGACGGCCGGGCAGATCCCCAATCAGGATCAGCCGATTCTCAGCGCTGTGGTCTCGTTCGGTTTGAAGACGACATTTCTCACGCAGAATCCGACACCCAAGGTGGACGACATCGTCGCCAGCATTGAGAAAGCTCCCATTGATGACTCGGGAGTTGAGAATGTGTTTGGAGCCGTCAAACAGGTGATCGAAAAATGGCAGAGTTTCCGGATCAACCAGGGCCGCCGCATTCTGATCATGACGATCACCGATGAAGCGGGTGACGATTACGGTCAGAATCTGAATCTGTCGATCACGATGCTCAACCGTTTGGGTGGCAAGGCGTATGTCATCGGCCCGCCGGCGGTCTTCGGCAAGCGTCAGGGTTTTATTCCCTACCTCGCCCCGGAAGATGGCAAGACCTATCAGATTCCGGTCGACATCGGTCCTGAATCGGCCATGGCCGAAAACGTGCAGCTCCCCTTCTGGTTCAACGGGCCGCAGTACGAGTATTTGTCATCGGGCCTCGGTCCGTATGCTCTGGCGCGTCTGGTTCATGAAACAGGCGGGGCCTACTTCATGACCAATATGACCACTTCGGCCGGACTGGCCGCAACCGGGTCCTATGGCGCCCACACGATGAAGCTGTTTACTCCGGACTACACGTTTGGAACGCCCGATGAGTACATGCGCAGCTTGAAAAAGCATCCCCTGCGTCAGGCGGTCTTCAATGCGGGGCAACTGAGCTTGAAGTACAAAGCCCAGGGAACTCCCAATCTGGAGATGCGGGTCAATCCGGGCAACTATCTGCAGGTCCTGGCCACTTCGCAACAGACGGTCGCAGTGAGTACCGCGATGATCGACAACATCTTGACTGCCTTCAGCCCCAAGCTCGAACAGGAGTATGCGAAGGAAACGTCCTTACGCTGGCGGATGTCCTACAACTTGTGCTACGGCCGGTTGCTGGCTCAACGGTTACGTTGCTACGAATACAATTCGGCCCTGGCCCAGTTGAAGCTGCTGGGAGGTCAGGATATTGCGACCAAGAGCAATCATTGGATCTTCCGCCCCGACACCAACATCAACTATGCGGCTGGCATGAAGAAGCCGAAGGACCTGGCCGAGACGCTCTTGAAACGCTGCATCACTGAAGCTCCCGGGACCCCCTGGGCGATCATGGCGGCTCGTGAGTTGCAATATCCGTTTGGTATCAAGGTCATCGAACAATACGAAAAGCCAGAACCGCCACCTCCTGAGCGGATGGACCCCGCCGACGTGAACGGCAAGAAGAAGGGGATCCTGCTGCTCGCGGACGACAAAAAGAAACCCAAGGCCAAACCGGCCGCACCGCCACCACCACCCAAACTGCCGAAGTTTTAATAAACTCTAACAAAACCTCTGCAGTCATTCAGAATCCTTCGAAATACAAGGATTCTGAATTGCCCACAACCGGTTTTGTTAGGTCCTTGAAAACGTCCGCCACTTGAAGGGTCCACTGGAAACGCATCATGTTTCGTTGGAGACGAAGCCTTTCCTTGAGCTTGATTCTCGGCTGCAGCGGGTTGGGCTATGGAAGTGACCCCGTTCCGAAAGTGGTTCCCGAGGCACCCCCCATGCCCAGTTCGCGGCCGAATATCAAGATTCACACGCTGGGCGGCGTCCAGTTCTGGGGCGATGTCGCCTACTTCCACGGCTGGCATATCCAGCAAAACGTCTTCAGCGGGCACTTTCGCTTGCTGGATGCTCAGGACGTCCGACATGCCTGGGGCACTCGGGAAGCCTGCGATGCCAAGTTGCAGCAAATCCGTGAGGATGAAGAGTTGCCCGCGATGGACGGCACGGCAGTCATCCTGCTGCACGGTCTGGGGCGTTCTGACAAGTCCATCTCTAAGCTGAAACGGCACCTTGAAAAGGCTGGCTACTATGCCGTCGCGATGAACTACCCGAGCATGCGGGCCAGTATCCAGGAAAACGCCGAGTACCTGCATCAAGTCATTGAATCGCTGGAGGGGATCAACAAGGTCCATCTGGTCGGTTTCAGCATGGGGGGCATCGTGACTCGGCAATGTCTCGCCGAGCACAGCGAACCTCGGCTGGGGCGAGTGGTATTTATCGGCTCACCGAATCAAGGTGCCGAGTTGGCGACCTTGCTGAAGGATTGGTGGGCCTTCAAGACAATCGTCGGTCCCGCCGGCCAAGAGTTAGCGACGGCCCCACATGGTCTCGCGCCCAAGCTCCCGGCTCCCAGTTGTGAGTTCGGCATTATCGCGGGCTGCCGCGGCGCTGATGGGGGCTACAATCCCTTGATTCCGGGAGATGACGACGGAATGGTCAGCCTGGAAAGTACACGACTCCCTGGAGCGTCTGACTTCATCACGATGCACGCCTTGCACGTGGCTTTGCTGCACACTCCCAGCGTCTTCACTGCGACGCAGCATTTTCTGGAACAAGGACGATTCCAAGCAGACCGCGATCCCGAACCCATCCCGCTGGAGCCCCCCGAAGGACCGCCGGAAAAAGAACAAACACCGTAGCGGTGCTCCCAAATCATCAGGAAATCTCATAAGAGTTCAGCGGTAGTTCGCAAAGTCCAAGCACGATGACACGATGACGCCGCGAGATGTGGCCTTCGTCCCGCCAGGGACGCCCGACAATAGCCCACCGTTTCAACGGTGGGACACAAGATGCGGCGACAACTAAAGTCCCGACAGGGACGAAAGAGATTCCGACCAAGACGTGACGAAGATGACACACCAACAAATCGGGACAACAATCACGGATCAACGACCGTTGCACGCGAAATGTCTGTCGTCCCTTTCAACTACCCCGTGAAGGATCTTGTAGCGGAATCTCGTAAGAGTTCCGCCGATTGCCGACCGACTTTCTATGTCCTTGAACATCTCAACCACTGGGGCACGCGTCAGAATTCTCACGAATTCTGCTTCATCAATTATTCCCCTGTCAGTTGGCGCCCAAACGATACCAGTGATTGGCGCTTCAAACGATACCAGTTGAATCAAGGGAGCCGTTGTAGTTCCTTGGCGTGTTTCTGTTCTCCAGAAACACCCGAAGGCGACCACGATGGCTCATCAACTGAGTATGGACAA
>CAMAVF010000485.1 GCA_945861445.1 Planctomicrobium piriforme
TAGCTGGTTAGCGGTAACTGAAGGAGAAGTTTCCATTCTTCTTAAAGTTAATCTTAAACTTATAATCTCCAGGAACCTCGTCACCGACAAATGCCAATTCAGCGGTCCCCTTGGCCACGCGTGACTTGGCCGTCTTGAAACTCGCTTGGAATGAGCCGGACTGCAAGTTCGCTGCATTGAAAGTACCGTTGAGGTTTAGGCCGTTCTGGACAATGGTCAGAGTGCCTTCGCCGATATCGCCCCCGAAGATATCAAATTGTCCTGCAACTCCGTCGATGCGGGGGACCGCCGCCTTGCCGTGCTGAATATGGGTGGTGTGGACCTCGCTGGCCATGCTCAGCGAATCGCATCCCGCAGCGGAGAGCAAAGCACGCGACTCGAGATTCTCCAGGGAAGTGCGGAACGAAACACGTTGCCGCCGTCGACTGGGGCCGCTGATCCGAGAAAACAATCGAACGAGTACTTGGGATGTGAGCAGGCTGGTCATGTGGGACTCCCGCCGGGCTGCGCCACGGCCAAAATAGAAGTTTGGACAGATATACGAGAAACACTCGGACCTCGTCGAGTTTGTAGTCCGATTGAAGCTACGTCAACCTCGCGTCGGCAGATTCGGATGAAATCCTCTGTGTCAATGCTACCTTGAATGCCATGAGAGCGTGAGGGGCTAACAGGCTGCTGCGCAGACGATTGGCTCCATCCAGATCGAGTGAATTCTCCTTCTCCGTCACTCTCACACCTTCATCCTCTCACACACTTTCATTCTGCCTCAGCAGCCCAAACTCATCGAAGCGCTATTCCGCGGCAGGAAATCTTTGCACATAATTCATCGTGGTGAATCCGGAAGTGAGCGGGTCGGGTAACTCTTCCATTCGGATCCCTGTTGAAACCCGTCACCGCTGACCATGATTCTCGAGAGGAGTCTTCACTGATGTTTCGCCGAACTCTGTTTAACAGCCTGTTGAGGCGTGTCTGCTGGCAGTCTGCCTGCTGACGACACTGACTGCCCAGATGGTTCAGGCCCAGACCGTCGCCCGCTGCGGTCAGGGATGGCTGGAGATGATCGATGGCTACGCAGTGTTGCATCTGAAGGGCACGCACTACGAGATGGGTTACCAGCAGGGAGCTTTGCTGAAGGAACATGTCAAACAGAATCTGAACTACATCGTGCTGGAGAAGGGGACCCAGGTCCTGGAGTTCGGGCCGCTGAAAATCAAGCCGCGGGAAATCATCGACGGAATTGTCCGGGGACAAAAAAACTACGTCCCGACGAAATATCATGATGAAATGGCAGGCCTGGCGGCGGCGACCGGGATGCCGCTGAAGGACGTCATGGCGGGGAATTTTCTGCCCGAGCTGTTTCATTGCAGTGGGTTTGCCGTCATGAACTCGGCGACCAAGGATGGCACGTTGTATCACGGTCGAGTGCTGGACTATGCCATCGACTGGAAGCTGCAGGAACACGCAGTTCTCGTGGTGGCGGAACCAGACGGAGGCATTCCCTTCGTGAATGTGACTTATGCCGGATTCGTGGGGTCCGTCACGGGCATGAATGCCAAGCATGTATCGATCGGCGAAATGGGAGGCAGCGGATTGGGACACTGGCAGGGGGTGCCGATGGCGTTCCTGGTTCGCGAAGTTCTGGAGACGGCCCCCGATCTGGACGCGGCAATTGCCATCTTTCGCGACAAGCCTCGAACATGCCAATACTTCTACGTGATCGCCGATGGCAAGACGAATCGCGCGGTGGGGATGGAAGCTTCCTGGGACACCTTCAGCCTGATTCAGCCGGGGCAAATGCATGAGCGACTTCCCGATCCCGTGCCGGATGCGGTGTTGCTTTCGGCCGGGGATCGATATAAGGAACTGGTGAAACGTGCCAAGGCGAGTCACGGCCAGTTCGCAGCCGAGTCGGCCTTGCGGTTGATGGATTGCCCCGTGGCGATGAAATCCAACCTCCACAATGCGTTGTTCGAACCGAAGAGCACCAAATTGTGGGTGGCAAATGCCTCTGCCGACAAGAAGCCGGCGGCCGAACAGAAGTACCACGCCTTCCAATTGTCCGAATTGCTAAAGCGCAAGCCGGACACCGCGGCGCCGGAAATGCCGCTCGTGGCGAAGGTCACGGTCCTTGTCAAACCGGAGAAGCGCTAAATAATTACGGAGACCGGAAATCATGACGTTCTGTCCGCCCAGGCAGTTCTGAGGGGGCTGCCGGATTGTCGTCAGGAGGCTGAAGATGATGGATATCTATCTGGGCTTGGCCATCACCGGAGGTCTGTCCTGCCTGGCCTTCTGGTGCGGCTCAGTCCTCAGTCGCAACGCGTCTCCGCGGTTGTGTGACCTGGTAGGCATCGTCCTGGTGTTGTGTTTGGTCCTGTTTATTCGGGACCTCTGGAGTTCGCAGGCTCTCGCACAACTGCTCCCGTTTTCGAATCTGATTGTACTCGGCAATTGGATGGCTCCCACCGTGGCTGCGTTGGGAGGGTTGGCCTGGCGCCGCGTGCCAGGCCGTTTTTTTCGCAAGACGATGCTGATTGGAACGATGCTCGGGATTGCCGGCTATTCGCTGTGGCATCCCTTGTCCGGCCAGGTTCCGCTGTGTCGCAACGTCTGGCAAAACGATGTCTGCATTCAAAGTACGAGTGCTTCGTGCAGTCCGGCGAGTGCCGCCACGCTGCTGCGCTGGTATCGCATCCACACGACCGAACAAGAAATGGCCGAACTCTGCCTGACCAGGCACGAAGGGACGTACTGGCAGGGACTGTATCGCGGGCTCAAGCTTAAGACGGAAGGGACACCCTGGGATGTGGAAGTCTTCTCGTCGCGGGCCCTGGAGAATCTCGAGGAAAAAACTCAGTACGGCCCCGTGATTCTGACGGTCGGAATCCCCAAGAACTCGCCGTTCGATCCAATCTATCAGCAAGAATGGGGCTGGGTTCCCGGCGTCTCGCACTCGGTCGTGCTGTTCCGTTTCTTGAAAGACCAGCAGGTCCGCATCGGCGATCCGTCAGTGGAGGATGGCCAGGAGAACTGGACGCGGAAAGACTTGAGCATCTTGTGGCAAGGCTACGGCCTGCGCCTGGTCCCCCGCTCCGGCATCGCAGAACGACAGCCAACACCAGTCACCGCCACCCACAGACCGGCCCTCTCCTCCCACCTGCAGGTAAGTTTCTAGCCCGGATTATTCACAGTCTCCTCAATGAGCAAGCAAAACGCTGCTGGCAACCCGCAGCGTAAGCGAGGCCAACTCATAACTCATCCCTTGCTTACGCTGCGGGTTACCACCCAAAGGACCAATGACGAAGGACGAAGGACAAAATCATCATTCGTCATTCCCCCACATCCGAACCTCATAGCGAACCAGCCCTCTTCCTTCTAAGATCACTCATTGCCGGAGTGAGCTGAGCGATCGCTGCGGAGCAGGTTGAGCCTATTGCAAGACCTGTTCCGGGGAGGAAAGTCCGGGCTCCAGAGAACACAGTGGTGGGTAACGCCCACCGTCCGCAAGGATCGGGACAGTGCCACAGAAAGTAAACCGCCACGCAGGTTCGCTTGCGGGGTAAGGGTGAAACGGTGCGGTAAGAGCGCACCAGCAGTCCGGGTGACCGGCTGGCTCGGTAAACCCCACTGGGAGCAAGACCAAGCAGAGAGAAAGGCCGACCTTCGGGGAGGCCTGCGGGGCTGTTCGTTCCGTTTGACTCTCGGGTAGGTTGCTGGAGGCGTCGGGCAACCGCCGCCCTAGAGAAATGATCGTTCCCGACAAAACCCGGCTTACAGGCTCACTCCGGCAGTTTTTTCCAATCACTTCCAATCATGATGTTGCGGTACCAATGTGGAACGCTGCATCATGCCCGATTCGCAATACGAAGGACTTTCGGTCTGGAAACGCGTCCCTTGCTGCCAAAGCGGCGGCAATGAACGTGTCCCCGAGAAAAAACGCTTTTGATATCGGGTCAATCGCGGGTCATTGAATAAATTCCCCGAAGGGGATACGCCACCTAGCCCAGGGTTGCCCGCTTCAGCGGGCTACCCTGGGTCTTCAATCAATCTTGAACTCTACCCTGAAAGGGTTGCGTCCCGTGGCAGATGCTGCCAGCGTCTGTATCAGACTCATTCATAATGTAGCGTCACACTAAATTAGCCCCGACGCTGGCAGCGTCGGCCACGGGGCTCGCCATTGCTAGCCAGACGAAAATGCCGGTGACCGAACCCTTTCAGGGTACGTCTACCTCTTGGAATGCCAACCCAGGGTAGCCCGCTGGTGCGGGCAACCCTGGGCTAGGTGACGTAACCCCGTTGGGGTATTTATTCAAAACGAGATTCGTAGGCGAAACAAATTCCCGATTGGCCTGACTTCCAAAACACCTGACGTTTCGTCGCTATTCATCACCCCAGGCTGGGGGTGAGGGGCTTTGCGAACGCATTGCGATTGAGTCCTACGAGCGGCTGCATTTATCGCGGCTTCGCCCCAGTCGCTTCGGTCTTCTTCGGCCCCTTGAACAGCTTGCG
>CAMAVF010000486.1 GCA_945861445.1 Planctomicrobium piriforme
AACCGCAGCCGATCTTCCTCAGAAAACGTCAGTCGAGTCATCCTTGACCCCTCACTCATCCTGCCCATTCCCCATCAGACACCAACACCCATCATCCCAAAAAACCAACGCCTCGCCAAGACCTCATTCCTTGCCGCGCGAAGTATAACTGATCCTCATGAAACTGAATACGACCATGACGAATACCCCTGTCAGCCCCATCGCCGAACTGGACGAACCATTCGTTGTCATCAAGCGCACTTTTCACGCGCCACGTGAGTTGGTATTCAAGGCCTGGACTGACCCGGAACAACTTGCCCGCTGGTACGCGCCCGATGGATGTACGATCGAATTCCGTGAGCTTGATATCCGCGAGGGTGGCACGTTTCATTCGTGCATCAAGACGCCTGGCGGGTTCCAGTGCTGGTGCATCGGCGTCTATAGCGAAATCCGCGTCCCGGAACGAATCGTCTATTCCATGGCCTTGGCTGACGAGCATGGCAATCGTGTCACTTCGGCTGGATCTGGACACGACACCGATTGGCCAGCGGAAACCATTGTGACCGTCACCTTCACCGAACAAGGGGACCAGACACTCCTGACACTGAAGCAAAACGTCCGCGAATCATTAGCCAAACGGACCGGCGCTTACCCCAGTTGGATTCAGATGCTTGATCACCTGAATACTGAACTTGTGGCCACTATTCCCTAATACAAGTTATCCGCTTTTTCGACACTGCTCACGGGAGAATTCATGTGCCGACCTACATGATCATTATTCTTGCCGCCGTCGCATTGATGGTGGCGCTGCTGATTTTCATTGCGACTCGATCCGACACGCTGCATGTGGAACGAACCGCGCAGATCAATGCACCGGCCCAGGTGGTGTTTTCGATTATTAATGATTTGCATCAATGGCACCTGTGGTCGCCGTACGACAAGCTGGACCCGCAGATGAAGAAGACATTCGAAGGGGCTTCCGTGGGGCCCGGTTCCAGCTATGCCTGGAATGGGAATAACCAGGTCGGCGAGGGCCGGCTAACGATTGTGGACAGCACCTCTGGCGAAATCGTCACGATGAAACTGGAATTCACCCGTCCGTTCAAATGTCAGAATCGAGTGGATTTCAAATTGGTTCCCGCCGGCAGCGGGACACAAGTGAGCTGGATCATGGAAGGCAAGAACAATTTCGTTTCGAAGGCAATGTCGCTGTTTATCAATATGGACAAGATGTGCGGGAAAGATTTCGAACAGGGTCTCGCCAACCTGAATACAGTCGCTCAGGCGAAGTCATAATATTTTTCTTAGGGCGGGCACTCCTGCCCGTCTGTATTGCGAGACATAAAGGAACAAACATGTCATCTGTGACTCCGGCCGCATCCAGCTCGAAGGCCATGATCTGGACGGGACGAATTATCAGCACGTTACTGGTCCTGCTGCTGATCATGAGCGCCACCATGAAATTGACCCGGGCGAAAGATGCAGTCGACGGCTTCAAGAAGCTCGGATACCCGGACAGCGCGCTAATGACCATCGGCGTCACTGAGGTTGCCTGCACTGTTTTGTATGTGGTCCCGCAGACAGCGGTGCTGGGGGCCATTCTGTTGACCGGCTATCTTGGAGGAGCCACTGCGACTCATGTCATCGGCGGCGATAGTGTGATTCCACCCGTAGTCATCGGGATGCTGGTCTGGTTGGGTTTGTACTTACGTGACGCCCGGATCCGGGCTCTGATTCCGTTGAAACATTAGGTTGCGTTTGGCAGATAGTTTAGAAACCACGTCTCATTTCCCACGACATCTAAGACGCACGTTGATTGGCGTCGTCAAGCAATCAAAAAGGAAATAACAATGAGCGGCGTAAGGGTACTGGTGGGCACGCGGAAAGGCGCGTTTATCCTGACATCCGACGGCAAACGCGAGAAGTGGGATGTCAGTGGCCCGCACTTCGGTGGTTGGGAGATCTATCATTTGAAGGGCTCGCCCGTTGATCCCAATCGCATCTATGTGTCGCAATCGAGTGGTTGGTTTGGCCAGCAGATCCAACGGTCCAACGATGGCGGACAGACGTGGGAAGCTGTCGGTAATAAGTTTGTCTACGAGGGGGTTACCGGGACCCATCAATGGTACGACGGCACGCCGCATCCCTGGGAATTCAAACGCGTCTGGCACTTGGAACCGTCGCTGACTGATCCCGACATGGTCTATGCTGGCGCAGAGGATGCCGCGCTGTTCCAGACGAAAGATGGCGGGCAGACGTGGAACGAACTGGCCGGCCTGCGGCGACATGGTTCGGGGCCCAAGTGGCAACCGGGTGCTGGCGGTTTGTGTCTGCATACGATCCTGATCGATCCGAGCAACCACCAGCGGATTTATATCGCCATCTCATCGGCCGGCGCCTTCCGGACCGACGACGGCGGTGAGACTTGGAAGCCGATCAACCAGGGACTGAAGTCCCAGTACATTCCCGATCCCAATGCCGAGGTCGGCCACTGCGTCCACCGCATCGCCATGCATCCTTCGCGGCCCAATACGTTGTTCATGCAGAAGCATTGGGACGTGATGCGCAGCGACAACGGCGGAGACTTGTGGCACGAGGTCAGTGGCAACCTGCCGACTGACTTTGGCTTCGTCGTCGACGTACACGCACATGAACCGGAGACCGTCTATGTGGTGCCGATCAAGAGCGATTCCGAGCACTATCCGCTGGACGGCAAATTGCGTGTTTTCCGCAGCCGTTCAGGGGGCAATGAATGGGAGGCGTTGACGAACGGGTTGCCGCAAAGCAATTGTTTCGTGAACGTGCTGCGCGACGCGATGGCCGTGGATTCGCTCGATTCCTGCGGCGTCTATTTCGGGACAACCGGCGGTCAGGTTTACGCCTCGGCGGATGCCGGCGATCACTGGGCCCCGATTGTTCGCGATCTGCCGCCAGTGGTTGCGGTGGAGGTCCAGACGCTGTCATGATTCATGTCATTGTTCCGACCCACCTGCGGACCCTCGCCAAGATCAATGGCGAGGTGCTGCTGGACGTCGCGGCACCGGTCACGCAACGCGCGATCCTGGATGCCCTTGAGGCCCGCTATCCGACGTTGCGCGGGACCGTACGCGAACACGAAAAGCAGCAGCGCCGGCCGTTGTTGCGATTTTTTGCGTGTGGGCTGGACGTTTCGCATGAACCGGATGATGCACCGCTGCCAGATGCGGTTGCATCAGGTGCGGAGCCCTTTTGGATCGTCGGTGCCGTCGCGGGTGGGTAGCTGGCGTCAGTTGATCTTCTCGACTTTTTAGGGATTTGTTACTGTTCCGACACTTCTAAACTGCGGAAAAGTCACCCACGAGGGAACGGGGGCGAGTCATGCTTTTACTGAGCCATCTGTTAAAGCGCTTTATCAAGACCGGGACGCTGACCGTCATTGACGCCTCGGGCAAGCGGCATGTTTTTCAAGGCGCACCCGGTCCGCACGTCACCTTCCGGTTCACCGACAAAAGCCTCGCCCGACGCTTGTTCTTCAATCCCGACCTCGCCCTGGGGGAAGGCTACATGGATGGCACCCTGCAGTTCGAAGGCTGCACCGTCTATGACTTTCTGCACCTGTTCAGTTTGAATCGACGCTCGTTGGGCGCCCATCCGCTGCAGTCGGTCATTAGAAAGATCTCTCGGACATTCCGGTTCCTGCAACAACACAATCCGATCGGCAAAGCCCAGGCCAACGTGGCACATCACTACGATCTCTCGCAGGAGATGTACGCGCTGTTTCTGGATGCCGATCAACAGTATTCCTGTGCCTACTTCGAAGACGAATCGGATACCCTGGAACAAGCCCAACTCAACAAGAAGCGGCACATTGCGGCGAAACTGCTGCTGCAACCGGGCCAGAGAATTCTCGATATCGGTTGTGGTTGGGGCGGCTTGGCATTCGAACTGGCACAGATGGAGGACGTCGAGGTCGTGGGGGTGACGCTTTCGGTCGAACAGCATCAGGTGGCGACCGAGCGGGCGCGGCAACTGGGCTTGTCCGATCGAGTCCGTTTCGAGCTGCGCGACTATCGTGATCTGACTGAACGATTTGATCGCATCGTCTCAGTGGGGATGTTCGAACATGTCGGGGTCAAGCACTTCGACGAGTTCTTCAGCAAGATCAAGAACCTATTGACTGACGACGGCGTGATGTTGCTGCACGCCATCGGCCGCATGAGCCCGCCCGGTACGACCGGTCCGTGGATCCGCAAATACATTTTTCCCGGCGGCTACACGCCGGCCATGTCCGAGGTGTTTGCCGCGACCGAACGTCAACACCTGTGGGTCACCGATGTCGAGATCCTGCGTCTGCACTATGCGGAAACGCTGCGCCATTGGGCGCAGCGTTTCCAAGCCAATCGGGATCAGGTCGCGAAGCTGTACGACGAGCGATTCTGCCGCATGTGGGAGTTTTATCTCGCCTGTGCGGAAATGGCCTTCCGGCACGGCAGCGCGATGGTATTCCAAATGCAGCTCACCCGAGACC